>SKZT01000156.1 GCA_007127235.1 Desulfobacteraceae bacterium | reverse complement strand
GGATTGACATAAGTATAAAGCCCCAGGGCCAGGGCAAATATGGCATCGATGGTCGCTTTTTGCTCCATGTATTCCGGAGCTGCCGCCACCACAGGAAGATCCGTGACGGGAACATCGCCAAGGGCATGGGATATGCTCGCCAGCAGGTCGGCGATCCGGCCGGTATCCGTGCATGTCCCGTAACTCAAAACGGGCGGAATATTCAGCGCCTCACAAATGCCTTTGAGCCCAGGTCCGGCCACATTTTTTGCCTCCGTACTGCAAAGTCCTCCAACCTGCAAGGCCCCGTTTCCACACCCCATGGACAGAACCAGAACATCTCTTTTGATAAGTTCTTTGGCCACAGCCATGCTATGAACATCCTGTCCGTAATCCCTTAATGTAGTACAGGATATAAATCCTGCCACACCGCGTAACGTGCCGGTTTTTATTGCGTCCAGCAAGGGATCCAGGCTGCCGCCCAAAGCTTCCATGATGCTTTCGGAAGAAAACCCCACCATCGCTTCCCGCATGGGCAAATTGGCCATGGCTTCGACCGTGCCTTTACGCTGTTTAAAATTGTCCACAGCCATATCCAGCAACTGGGCTGCTTGATGTTCTGCTTTTGAGGGAACGTAATTGACCCTGTCCGTAATTCCCTCAAACGCCACCAGATCACTTACAGGAACCAGCTTAAATTTATATTTTTCTGCATACATCGGGTCGATGGGCATGGAGCAGTTCATATCACAGGCAAAAAGATCTACGCTACCGGTTGCCAAAACGGCCTCCTGCATAATCCAGTTTCCTGTGAAACCGTAAAATACATCATCCATTTCCCATCGCTGAATCATCTCCTGGCCGGTTTCAATGTTGGCAATCACCCGAAGTCCCTTGGCGCCGAGATCTTTGGCTTTTTTCTGCCATTCGGGGTTACGGGCCAACTGTACCATGGCAAAACCAAGAAATGGTTCATGGCCGTTGGTGAGAGCATTCACATAATTCGGGTCCAGTACACCAAGATCCACACGCATAGGATGCGGACGCGGTATGCCAAAAAGGATGTCCTGACAATATTCATTAACGATCTGACTCTGATAGGCCATGGCAACGGCCATCCTCATGGATTTCAGGGCAAGGCTTACATAATAGCCATCCACATTGGTCAAACAGGAACTGGTAGCCCGCATCATTTCCCCGTATATGCCCCCAGGAAAAATATCCAGCTTTTTCCACCGCTCCTTTCTCTCAGATGGGGCCAGGCGCTCAACAATAACGCTGGGTTCGTCACTTTTTCGGTTAAAATCTTTTTCGGCAAAGGCACATAGTCTAAGGGCCAGATCCTTTTCTGAGCCGCCAGAATCAATGCCGAGACGTTCTGAAAAATGTTTCAATTTCTCAGGTTCCCTGATTTCAAAGGGAGTTTCACCATTGACTGTGGCCCGAAGCGTGTTTACGGTCTGCTCCGTATGATAATGATAGGTGGAAGCTCCCATGACATTGCGCAACACCATCATTCGCATGGCCATCCCGTCTGCCGTAATACCGCAAACCCCCCTCTTGTCAACCTTGGCATCAGCCCGGCAAGGACCGTTGGAACATAAATCACAACGAACACCGTCCATGCAAAACGGGCACCGTTTGTCAGGTTTACCCCCAAATCCCTGTGCTTCATAGCGATCCCAGATATTGTTCATCCCGTCTTGCTTTATACGCTCATACATTTTCTGTACTGACTCGTGATAAGAGACTCTGTCTTTTTCCATGCGATTTCCCCCCCTTTTGCTAAAATGATAATGAAAAGACGAACAACGGCGTTTTTTTATAAATACCAATGTCACAATTAAAATAAATAAGGTAAGGACAGCATTTTTACATTCACAAAATACTAACTAAAGAGCACATATAGGGGGAATCTGATTACATTATACCTTTTACAATTGATTTACATTCCTCGGAGGTTTGATACTTTTACGTATGATCTTTTGAGAAACTACGGGAGGATAATTAAATGCCTGAACTTCCGGATGTTGAAATTTTTCGGCAATACCTCAACCAAACATCGCTTCACAAGCGGATCCAGAAGTGCCGGGTACTCGATACGGATATTCTAGGGCAGGTTTCAAAGTCAAGGCTGCAAAGCATATTGAAGGACAATCAGTTCGTGGAAAGTATGCGGCACGGAAAATATGCCTTGGCGAGGCTGGAGAAATCTCACTGGCTGGTTTTTCATTTCGGCATGACCGGCTTTTTGAAATATTTCAAAAAAGAAAAAAGCCGGCCGGAACATTTGCGACTGGTGATGGATTTTAGCAATGGTTATCATCTGGGCTACGATGCAGTTCGAAAGCTGGGACAAATCGAGTTGGCAAAAGATCCAAAATCATTTGCGGATGACAAAAATCTGGGCATTGATGCTCTGGATAAGAACCTGACTTTTGATATGTTTCAGGAACTGATTTCCCAAAAAAGACAAATGGGGGTCAAATCATTTCTGATGCGCCAGGATGTGCTGTGTGGTATTGGTAACATTTATTCGGATGAAATCTGTTTTCAGGCACGGTTGAATCCTAAAAAGAAAATTGCGCAATTAGGAGATGACGATTTAAAAACATTTTTTGAATCCATTCAATCTGTCCTTGAAACAGCCATTGACTGCCGCGCGAACCCTGAAAAGCTGCCTGACTCTTTTATTATCCCACAGCGCAAAAAGAATGGTCATTGTCCCGGTTGCGGCGGCCCTGTACAGCACACAAAAATATCCGGTCGATCGGCATATTACTGTGCAAGTTGTCAGCAGTGAATAATATATAGCTTTTCAGAAAATGTTTTTGGCAAGGATAGAGGGAGGAGATCATACTTTTCGTATATCTCCGACCGATAACGCAGCCAAAGACATTTTCTGGAAAGCTATAGATAACCAATATCAGCACAGGAGTGACCCGTGAATATTTGCATGTTTACCAACACGTATCTGCCCCATGTGGGAGGTGTGGCCCGGTCGGTGAATATTTTCGCCGAGGATTTGAGAAAAATGGGACATGAGGTACTCATCATTGCACCCGTATATCCGGCTTGTGAGGAACATGACAAAGGAAAAGACCATGTTTTGAGGGTTCCGGCTATTCAACATTTCAGCGGAGGCGATTTTTCCATACGCATACCGGTGCCCTTTTACATTGATAAAAAAATCAGCGAATTCAACCCCGATATTATTCATAGCCATCACCCTTATCTTCTGGGCGACACCGCCCTCAGATCAGCAAAGCGGCGGATGCTTCCCCTGGTTTTTACTCATCACACCCTATATGAACAATATACCCATTATGTGACCAAAGACTCGGAGAACATGAAACGATTCGCTGAAATTCTTTCCACCAGATACGCAAATATGTGTGACACAGTTGTGGCTCCCAGCAAAAGCATTGAAAATTTGATACGGCAGCGGGGGGTGCAAACAAAGATAATTGAAATACCCACAGGAGTGGACATTGATTTTTTCGCTGACGGCGATGGACAGGCTTTTCGCAAAGCAGTCGGAATTCCTGAATCGGCTTTTGTAATCGGACATCTGGGAAGGCTTGCGCCTGAAAAAAACCTTGATTTTCTTGCCTCTGCAGTATCACAAAGCATGAAGGATTTGACGGAAACTTTTTTTCTTGTATCCGGAGACGGTCCCAGCAAATCGGATATCGAGGATATATTTGAGCAAAGAGGGCTTGGCAGACGCCTGATTTTGACCGGAAATGTCACCGGAAAAAGGCTGGCCGATGCCTATCATGCCATGGATCTTTTTGTTTTCGCCTCTCACTCCGAAACCCAGGGGATGGTTTTAACGGAGGCCATGGCAGCAGGTATACCGGTTATTGCGCTGGATGCACCGGGTGCAAGAGAGGTGGTGGAAAACGAAAAAAACGGACTACTTCTGGCAGGTGACACATCCGAAGAAAACTTCTCTGCAGCAATTCAAGATGCTGTTTTAAACCCGGAAAAATT
>SKZT01000279.1 GCA_007127235.1 Desulfobacteraceae bacterium | reverse complement strand
TATTGATCGACATGATTTAAAAACCGAAATACGTTTGCTCGAAAAGTTTTATATTTCGGATAATATTTATTTTTAACCAGTTTTTCTTTGGCAAAGCGCCAAAAACGTTCAACTAGGTTTAAGTTCGGTGAGTATGGCGGCAGGAATTCTAACTTGATCTTAGGATTTTCTTTGAGCCAGTTTCTTACAATTTCAGCTTTAAAATATTTGGCATTATCCAAAATCAATATGATCTTGGGTGTCTTACCATAAGCTTTTTTAAGGATTGTCAATTTCTAAACCTTCGGCGAAAATTAGAACCGCAATAAAACGTTTTTTCAGCCGTAGGTCATCTTGATTGTCTCTAAAATTTTTTAATTCTATGATTTCCTTTTCGCTGAATTTATAAGTTGATACATCCATGAGTTCCTACCTTATTTATTTATAGTTTGGATAATGGATGTACCACGAAAAGAATTTTCTGTCCATAATTTTTAAACGACTGTTATTATTGTATATCCAATATTTAAAGCAATAAGCATGCCAGAAAAGCCAAAGTTGAAAGACTATAAAGGTTTTGTTTCCAGGATCGCCATGGCTGCATTGAAAAGATCCTTGGAAAGATAAAGGGGAATGGCTCTGCTACCGGCAATGCGTTATAAAAAACTTTTAGCCATGATCCATGAAATGCCTTTCATTATTGATTAATAGACATTTTAACCTTTTTATTATATCAATATTGACATATTAAAAGAAGTTGGGTATAAACTCATCTTTATGTCAGACTTGACATAATATCAACTATGTAAAGGAAAAAGATTTATATTCATTATGAAATGGAGGATTGTACATGGCCGAAAACATGTTTTGGCTTAACGGCAACCAGGTGACATTCAACCCTGGCGAGACCATCCTGGAAGCTGCCGAAGCCTTTGGGGTTTTGATACCGACACTTTGCCATTTAAAAGGAGCAACCCCGACCGGGGCTTGCCGTGTCTGTATTGTTGAAGTTGAAGGGACAAGAAACCTTCCCCCGGCTTGCTCGACACCTGTCACACCAGGGATAAAGGTGCTAACCGAATCTTCCAAGGTTGTCGAAGCCCGTAGAACCATACTGGAATTGATGCTTTCTTCCGGCAATCATAATTGCGCAGCAGTTTCACCAAAAAATTGGACTGATTTTCAATGCAGGGTTCATGAAGAAGATAATACATCCGACCTGTGTCCGGTGTGGGGAGACTGCAAGCTGCAGGACCTGGCATATCAATACCAGGTAAAATCGGACCGTTTTGTGCCCAATAAAAGCAAATACCCTGTTGAAACGGTTTCTCCCATGATTGTTCGTGACTTTTCAAGGTGCATTCTTTGCGGAAGATGTGTCCAGGCCTGCAACGAGATTCAGGTCAACCGTGCAATCAGTTTCGGATACCGGGGCGCAGACAGCAAAGTTGTAGCTGGAGGAGATCGTCCTTTGGTGTCATCCGATTGTGTCTTTTGTGGGGAATGTGTTCAGGCATGCCCGGTGGGTGCGTTGGTTGATAAGAAAGCCCGCTATTCCTGGCGTCCCTGGAAAACCACCAGGGTAAGGACCACATGCCCTTATTGCGGGGTGGGTTGTCAGCAGCTTCTCCATGTTCAGGACGGCAAAATCGTCAAGGTGACGGGAGTGGAAGATGCGGAGCCGAACAAAGGGCGTTTGTGTGTGAAAGGCCGGTTCGGTTATGATTTTATCTATTCCGAAGAGCGGCTGAAAACCCCTCTGATCAGGGAAAACGGTTCTTTACGGGAAGCTTCCTGGGACGAAGCCCTGGACCTGGTGGCAGATAAGATCAAGGAGGTTATCAAAACATCCGGACCTGACTCGATTGCCGGAGTCAGCTGTGCCAGGAGCATCAACGAAGATTCTTATCAGATGCAAAAACTGTTTCGCGCGGCGATCGGTACCAACAATATTGATTGCTGCGCGCGTACATGACATGCTCCTACCGTCGCCGGGCTGGCGGCAGTGTTTGGTTCGGGCGCAATGACAAATTCATTTAACGAATTTGTCCGCGCCAAGATGTTTATGGTAATAGGTTCCAACATGGTAGACGCTCACCCTGTGGCAGCGACCTATGTGAAAAACGCAGTCCAGAAAGGGGCTCAACTCATTGTGGTGGACCCAAGACGTCATCCTCTGGTGGACTTTGCCGATATTCACGTTCCAATCCAGGTGGGATCGGATATCGCATTTTTAAATGGCCTGATGCATGAGATGATCCAGGAAAACCTATATGACAAAACGTTTGTTCAAACCTGTACCGTCGGGTTTGATGAACTGAAAAGAAAAGTTAAGGAATATCCGCCCGAAAGAGCCGCGGAAATCTGTGGCGTCGATGCAGACCTGATCAGGGATGTGGCACATCGTATAGCGTCAGTTAAACCCATGATGTTGTGTTACACCCTGGGTATTACGGAACATACTTGCGGAACAAACAACGTACTTTCCATTGCAAACCTTCAAATGATGTTGGGCAATATGGGCATGGAATGCGGTGGAGTCAATCCGCTCCGGGGCCAAAACAATGTTCAAGGCGCCTGCGATATGGGAGCACTTCCCAATGTATTTCCAGGGTACCAACCGGTGATCAAGCCGGAAGCCAGAGAAAAATTTGAAAAATTCTGGGGGGTTGAAAAGCTTCCGGATAAAAACGGGTTAATGATACCCCAGATGATGGAAGGTCTGACCGATGGTAAAATCCGGATTTTTTATGTTTTTGGAGAAAATCTGGCCAATACGGAACCGGATATGCACAAGGTGGAGCATGAGCTTTCCTCGGCTGAATTCCTGATCTGCCAGGATATATTTCTTAATGAAACCACAAAATTTGCTCATGTGGTTTTTCCTGCAGCAGCATGGAGTGAAAACGAGGGAACATTTACCAACAGTGAACGAAGGGTCAATCTGGTCCGGACTGCTAGTGAACCTCCGGGGATTGCAAAACCCAATTGGTGGATTTTCAAGCAAATCGCCAAACGTCTTGGACATGAATGGGCTTCCAATAGTGCAAAGGAAATTTGGGACAATGAAATTTCGGTGGTGGCACCAAGCCTTTGCGGTGTCAAATACGACAGAATACAAGGAGATGGTCTTCAGTGGCCATGTCCCAACGAAGATCATCCAGGCACATGTTTTCTTCACCAGGAAGGTCAATTTACCTGCGGACTGGGCATTTTTACCCCGGTGGACTGGACCCCGCCTGCTGAAGTTCCCTGTGAAGAATATCCGTTTGTCTTGAGCACGGGACGGCGTTTGTATCATTATCACACCCGCACCCAGACAGGCCGTTGTGAAGGTCTGAACGATCTGCTGGGAGAAGAAACAGCGGATATTTCTATTGAAGACGCAGAAAATATGAAAATCAGCCACGGGGAAATGATCAAGGTAAAGTCAAGGCGCGGCGAAGTGTTGGTAAAGGCAAATGTTACGCCTGAGGTGCCCAAAGGGTTGGTTTGGATGGCTTTGCATTTTCGGGAAAACAATGCCAACTGGCTCACAAATGCCGTGTTTGATTCTGTAACCATGACAGCCGAGTACAAGGCCTGTTCCGTGAGGATCGAAAAGCAGGCTTAGATTCCTGGCAGTCTTAAGTGCTCAAACCTTGATATTCATGTATGGACACATTTTAAAATCAAAGCACCGATATGGGTGTAATTTTGTCTCTACCTGGACATTTTTCAGGTTTTTTACCAACGATTTATAGCAAACCTGGCAACCATAAATAGCAGTGCCTGTACAGAAACTTCTCTCTCCAACAGGGGCTGGGGGAGGGCAAGATAACCTCCTGATATCATCCCCTCCACCCCGACCCTCCCCAAAAGGGAGAGGGAGTATAGGAGTTTCTAGACAGGCACTGCTAAATATAGTCCCGCTTGGGACGACATATTTTTTTTAAGAAATAATCTTGTACCACCCTCGGATTTTAAGTGCGAATGAATTCGCAACTACATAAAAACCGGATTTCACACAAACAGGCTAAACTCATTCATT
>SKZT01000136.1 GCA_007127235.1 Desulfobacteraceae bacterium | reverse complement strand
GGTTCGTATTCAAGGCGCATTGAGGGGTGCATACTCATTGTCTGTGCCCCTCAATGCAACGCAGAATACGGGCCAAAAGACAAGCAAGATGGGGGCATTATTTCTTGCCACGTCCCTTATGTACGGGCTAAAGGGAGAGACGGATCTGGATGAATTCGAACTTCCCCATCTGGAGGGGTATCGGGGATCAGCGCCGGTCCGGATAGGCAATGAAGCAGCCAAGCAGTTTCAGCTTGAGACTTTTGGTGAGATTATCAGCACGGGTTATGAACTGCTGCGCCGCGGGGTAAACCTGAGTGCCGAGATTATGAAAATGATTCGCCATGTGGCCGATCATGTGACAAGGGTGTGGGAGCGCCCTGATTATGGAATTTGGGAAGTACGCGGAGAGCCCCGGCACTTCACTTATTCAAAGGTTATGGCTTGGGTGGCGCTTGACCGGGCTGTTCGTCTTGCCGATAGCCAGGGGTTGTCCGGTGATGCTGTGAAATGGAGAAAAGTTGCTGATGTTATTCATAAACAGGTACTTAAACATGGTTACAGCGAAAAGGCAGGCGCTTTCACTTTTTCTTACGATTCTTTAGAACTGGACGCAGCCAATCTGCGGATCCCTCTGCTGGAATTTCTTCCGGCAGATGACCCCCGAATACAAAACACTATCAATCAGACCATGAAGCAGTTACAAAAAAACGGACTCGTGTATCGGTACCTGGCAGATGATGGTTTGCCGGGCAAAGAAGGGGCTTTTGGTCTTTGTTCCTTCTGGCTGGTCGATGCGCTGGCTCTTTCAGGCCGGGTGGAAGAGGCCAACGAAATATTTGCCAGTATCTGTGGCTGCGGAAATCATCTTGGGCTTTTTGCAGAGCAATTCGACCCGGAGACCCATGAACATCTCGGCAATTTCCCCCAGGCTTTCACCCATTTAGGCCTGATTAACAGCGTTATCTATCTGGCACAAGCCGAAGGAAGAAATGTGCCCGACTTTGAGGTAATGGGAGCATCATCTCAACATATCTCCAAAAAGCGATAAGCAAGATATACCGATCGGTTGATAAACGGTCAAGGAAAGACAATAGAAATTACGGAAGAAGACGACTCGGAATTCCTGAAAGCAGCACGGGTCTCACTGGGTACTTTAGGCATATTTGAACGTCTGCGGCTTAACCTCCTGACTGCTTTCCGCCTTAATCGGCAGCAATGGTGTACTCGTTGCGACGATTGTCTGATCACCTTAATGAGCTGATAGAGAATAATCGAAATTTCGATTTTTACTGGTATCCTCCTGATTTTAAACGTCATTCCGGGGAAGGCCAGAATCCAGGTTAAAACCAATTTAAAGCAACTACCCGAACTTTTTGAGAAGCTACGAAAATCGGCTATTCGGAATGGAGTGAATGCTTCCGCCGGATGGATTGAATCACGTTGTCGAGCTGTTGAAGAAAGTACGACCGGTTCCGCTTTTTTAGAGGTGCAGGCCCCCCTGTTATTTCTCCTGCACTGCGAAGCTCGGACAGCAGATTCCTGCTTGCCATTGCAATACCGATATTGTCATCCGTGAACGGCTTGCCGCTTGGACCAATGACCCGCGCGCCTTTTTTTAAACAGCGGCTGGCAAGCGGAATGTCAGCGGTGATCACGATGTCGTCGGGTTGAACGTTATCGGCAATCCAGTCATCGGCTGCGTCGAACCCGTTTTTTACAACCTGGAGTCCAATCCATCGTTCCTTCGGTACCCGCATCCAGGAATTAGCCACCAATGTGACCTCCAGGTGATACCGATTTGCGACACGGTAAACCTCCTGTTTGAACGGGCACGCATCAGCATCTACAAAGATGTGGAGCAAATCAAAATCCTCACAATTATATCAGGTTTCTGTGTTGGTATCATTGTTTTGTGAAAAAACACTCCTGTTTTTAATTCAGCTTCCGCTTATATAAACTTTGCCTTCCGGCAAATCAATTGAAAACAATTGAGGCCATGATCACATTCTGCATCCTGGTGAATCGGGTATATATTGATATCTGACGTCATTTGCGTTAAAGTCACCTTAGATACGGATAAATCCACACTTACAGAATATTGGATTTTACGCAAACAGGTTACAATCAAATTAAGATGAAATTAGATGAAAATTAAATACCCGAACAAATCAACATCGCTGACATCCTGTCCATGGCCTCTGGAGCATTTTACTATCCGTTTTGTAGATCTGGTGTTTGAAAAATGGCCATGGCCGATGCCCCCGAAATACAAGTTAAAACAGTGTAAAATTATTTCACACAGAGGGGTGTATGATAACAGCGTAGTCCTGGAAAATACCCTGGAGGCTTTTGAGGTTGTAAAGCGTTTTGGAATATGGGGTGTAGAATTCGATCTTAGATGGACCAAAGATCTGGTACCTCTGGTATTTCACGATAAAACTTTGGATCGTTTATTTGGTGAACCGGTCAAAATATCAGAAAAAACGCTTTCGGAAATCAAAGGCCGTTTTCCGATAATACCCACTTTGGAAGAAGCCGTGAATCGATTTGGAAAAGATTTGCACCTGATGGTTGAAATTAAAAAAGAAAATTATTCGGATATAGATTATCAAAATAGAGTATTAAAAGATATTTTCAAGAAATTGCAACCGAGAAAGGATTTCCATCTGCTTTCTCTGGATCCGGAAATGTTCGACTTGATCAGCTTTGTTAAACCGAAAGCATGCTTACCCATCGCCACCAAAAACATTGGGGCCTACAGCCGTCTGGCATTGAACAGCGGATACGGGGGTGTCAACGGGCATTATCTGCTCGTGGATCATACGACGATTTTACGGCATCATCAAAAAAAGCAAAAAATAGGTACCGGTTTTGTGGACTCTGCCAATTGTCTGTTTCGGGAGGTGAATCGGGGGGTGGACTGGATTTTTTCAAACGATGCGGTCAAACTTCAATCAGAGATAAATACCCTTTTATAACAATGCCAACATATGGCCTATGGTCCAAATTGACTCATCCACCTTAAAAACTTGCTCACTTTATTCTGACCATAACAGGCCAGATTTTCCAGAATCTCCTGAGGCGTTTTTTCCCTGGTATTGGATGGTGACTTTGAAAAAAACTTGTCGGCATAGCAGACAATCTTTTCTTCGAGATATGTGGGAACCATATCCCGAATTGGGAGTGGAAGTTTTTGCTCTTTAATGTCTTCAATGGTAAGTCCTACACCGATATGTCTCTCACATACCATGGCGTGTCGGTACAATTTTAAATTTTCCAGCATGAACCGGCCTAAAATGCCGTGGAGAATATATGGATGCTTTCCGGAAATTCCCAAAGCGGGTGCATGTGTATGCAATAATCCTATGTCATGGAGCATGGCGGACTCATAAATGAAATTCCGGTCCGGGTTTAAATGTTCCAGGCGATCCGCAATGGACAAAGCTTTTTGGGCCACACAAGTTCCATGATTGACTATAATTGCTAAAGCTGACGTATTGGCAGCATAAATTTTTTCTATAATTTTCAGACAATCCATTATTTATCCGGATTGAGTGTAAGGGATGTGGCAAGAAATAATGCCCCCGGATTATTTCTTGCCACACACCTTAATCTGTTTTTGCGGCCTTCGGTATTTTGGGGGTGGTTTGTTAAAGGAGTGCAAAAGCTGTGCTTTTGCATTTTTTTCACGTACCCATGTTCTGTCCCCTAACGTTCACTCAAGGCTTCCAGGATTGTTTGTTTCTCTGTGGTCCTCTGTGACTGTGGTCTCTGTGTTAAAAAAAACAACATAATCTGCACTGCTAATCTTTTTATTCGCATACAGGATAATTTTGAACTCGCTCAACAACTCTTTCACGTGCACGTGAACGTACTAAGTGCTCGTGCTCACAACCCAGGCATATTTGTTTTTCATGGAGACCGGCTTGCAGCCGGTTAGGCGAAAGTACAACTTTCGCACTCCGGGATTAGGGTTTTTTGGTTCATTTCATCCAAACGGGTTACCTTTGTTAAGGTTTGCCCAAAAGGGCACCTTC
>SKZT01000283.1 GCA_007127235.1 Desulfobacteraceae bacterium | reverse complement strand
TCCAAGGTTACCAAAAACTTCAAGCTCGGAGCAACCGATGTTCAGGCGTTGAAAGGCGTGGATCTGGATATTGTTGCAGGGCGTTATGTTTCCATCATGGGGCCTTCGGGTTCGGGAAAAAGCACCCTCTTTAATATGATCGGAGGCCTGGACAAGCCGTCGTCGGGAAAAGTGTTTATCGATGAAGTCGATATTGCTCAGCTGGATGCCTACGAGTTGGCATGGCTCAGGTGCCGTAAGATCGGATATATTTTCCAGACCTTTAATCTGATTCAGGTCATGACGGCTCTGGAAAACGTTACTCTGCCCATGATTTTCGGGGGGATGGGCAATGATGCCGCTGTTGAAAAAGGTATGGCGTTGCTGGACCTGGTAGGGCTTAAGGATCGTTTTCAGCACAAACCTAACGAGCTTTCCGGCGGTCAGCAGCAGCGGGTGGCGGTGGCCAGGGCATTGGCAAACAGCCCGGCGATTATCCTGGCTGATGAACCCACAGGAAACCTGGATCTGGTCACCGGCGAGGAAATCATTGCTTTGCTTAAAAACTTGAGTCGGGAACGCAACGTAACCGTAATTTCAGCCACCCATGATATCAAAATGCTCAATGTGTCAGACCAGGTGGTTTGGATTCGAGACGGCCGTATAGAAAAAATAGAGGAAAGAGAAGATTTAACCATTTCCGTGGGTACTGTCGGCGAAAGATGGTAAGCAAACCAGCAGAAAAGATATGGGTAACCAAAAGGAAAGCCCCGGCATTATGGCCGTTGGTGGTTTTCTTATTTGTTCTCGTATGGATATTTTCACCTGCATGGGCGGGTGAGAACCCGGAGACGGCCGGGGATCGTTTTTTTTCAGACATCAAAACCCTGTCGTCTTTCAAAGACCGATCTACCGGAACGCCGGGTTTTGAATCCGCCGCTGAATTCATCAAACAATCATTTATTGAACTTGAGCTGGGCGATGTCGGAACCCATTTGTTTTTGGTACCCACCTTGCTACAAAATTCCAGCACTTTAACCCTGGTGTCCTCCGGTCAAACCATTAATGTAGCCCCTATCCGCGGCAATGCCATTACCCCTCAGACAATTGAAGCCCCCGGCATTAAAGCCCCCCTGATTTATGCCGGCAAAGGAGAGCTATCGGAATTATCGGGAAAAAAAATTAAAGATACCGTTGTACTCATGGAGCTGGCTTCGGGAAAAAATTGGTTGAACGCAGCTTCATTGGGAGCCAGGGCCCTTATCTACCTGGATCGGGGAGAATCGGCCAAAAGTTTTTTCGAAGACAAACTGGAACTCTCTCCGATCCATTTTCCCCGATTCCTTATGTCTGTGGAAGAAGCCAAAGCTTTTTTTCCGTCCTTTGAAAATAACCCCGGCAATATTATTGCTGAAAATATTCGTCTTGTTTCGGATGCCCGGTGGCAAAATGTAACGGCTCAGAATATTTATTGTCTTGTGGAAGGATCTCACCCGGAGCTCAAGGAAGAAATGGTAATTGTAGAGGCTTTTTTTGACAGTACTTCCCATGTGATGGGAATATCTCCCGGGGCTGATGCGGCCACCGGAATTGCCTCGCTTCTTTCTTACGCGCGCAGTCTCAAGCAAAACCCTCCTGCAAGATCGGTTATGCTGGTGGCCACATCCGGTCATGCTCAGACCCTTGCCGGTATGCGGGAAATGATCTGGAGCATTCGGGCACGAGCAAGTTTTCAAAGGGACATGCAAGGAGATCTGGAAAACATCATAAGTCATCATAGTCAAATGCTCGATGTTCTCCGCCGTGTAGATATCCGGGAATTATCCCGGAATTCTCAAATCCGTTTTCAGGATATAGAGCATGCCGAGGACCTCTTCATAGAGGCCATCGGCGAAAGAATTAAAACCGATGCGGACCAAATTGCACGCCATTTGATGCGCCTTCGTCTTGAGAAAAATGATACAAGCGACGTGGCACAGATACGAACACTTGCAGACCGGCGTTTAGTACTTCGTCAGCTGGGATGGCGCAGCGATTTTCATAACCTTTCCAAAAATGAAATCGAGCAATTG
Source organism: Desulfobacteraceae bacterium (assembly GCA_007127235.1). Lineage (GTDB taxonomy): Bacteria > Desulfobacterota > Desulfobacteria > Desulfobacterales > SKZT01 > SKZT01. Next base: position 1,976 of record SKZT01000283.1, on the reverse strand, counting down.
CTTGCCCTGATTCCTGAGGCCATAAAAGATCATGAGAAGATTTTAAACGATGCGAAAATTCAGGAAAAAATGCTCAAAAGTGCTCAGGATTTCAGGGAGGTCGCCAAAAGCAAAGAAATTGCCGCGATTATTTCCCTGCACCTTTCAAGTCGTGGTGATGGAATCGGCGCGTTTAATAATGGCTGGCTGTTTCCACTGCGCCCGCGTATCAATCGCGTTGGCGCCTATGCAGTTATCAATGATGTTATTCATCAGTGGGCCATCAATTCAGAATATGCGTACTTATATCACGACACTCTTCGTCCCAGTCGCCTTCGGCCCTGGGATACCTATTTTCCGGATCAGCCGCAACTGGGCGGTGAGGTGAGTGCTATTGCAGGTTTTCATGGCATTACCCTTGCCACGGTAAATGATGCCAGACCCATGTGGGGCACACCCCATGACACCATTGAAAAGGTTGATTTCGAATATGCGGTTAAACAAAACCGGATGGTGACTGCTTTGATCAACGTTCTGAGCCGCGCACCCCGCCTGAATGACGGAGAATTTCCCCGGGACGGTTTTTCCACCCTTACGGGAAGTGCAAAATTTCTACGCCACGGAGAGCTGTTTCCGGACCAGCCTGCACCAGATACCACCCTTCTATGCTTTCAGGGGCCCGCCCGGTTTCACGCCATTGTGGATGCCATGGGAAAGTTTCAACTCAGGGGAATTGCGGATTCAAGACATTCCTTTCATAAAATAATTATTGAAGGCTATAAATTCGAGCCGGAAACCGGAGAGGTGGTCTGGGCAATCGATAAATCCGGTACAGGTATAGATTCTTACCGTGTTGGGATGCAACGCACTTATGTGCAGACGGACCTTATTCTGTTTTCATGCAAACAGACCACCATTTTTAACCTCCTGGAGCCCAGAACCTTCAACTACATGACCCGAATTCACCTCATTGACGGCCGCCGTGAGGCAACACCCATGCGATACTGGTTTTCCAGGATAGACACCCGCACATCCACCATTGCTTCAATCTACCTTGAACCGGGAACGCCCCTGAAACTTCTTCTGTCAGACTCGGTGCTTCGTAAAAAACTTATTTTGATTAATGCGGACTCCAAAAATCCCGAAGGCCGCGGCTACCTCGTGGATGACTGGCCGTTTATTCATAACACCGAATTTATGGTGGCAAAGGATATGTGGCATCTTCTTGAACCGCGTATTCGTAATCTGGAAAACCATGGAATTGTGGATGAAAAAATTCGCGAGCTTCAGCAAGAGGGAATGGAAGCGCTGATGCTGGCTGAAAAAGCGCTTGCAAACTATGAATACGACCGTTTATCCGAAGCTGCAGCACGTTCGTGGGCCCTTGCATCACGTGTTTACAACCAGGTGGAACAAACCCAGCGCGATGTTCTCTTTGGGGTGCTTTTTTATATTGCCCTTTTTGTGCCCTTCGCTTTTTGCATGGAGCGGCTGCTTTTTTCTTATACGAATATTTATAAACGTATTATCGCCTTTTTATCGATTCTGGTTCTTTTAATCGCAGTTATCTATAAGGTTCATCCGGCATTTCAGCTTGCTTACAGTCCCATGGTGGTTATCCTGGCATTTTTTATCATTGGTCTTTCTTTTATGGTTTCATTGATCATTTTTTTTCGGTTCAAAGATGAAATGTTACGCTTGCAAAAAAGCGGAAGAGAAGGTAGAGGCGGAGAAATGAGCCGCTGGAAAGCCTTCATGGCCGCGTTTTTTTTAGGAGTAAGCAATCTTCGCAGAAGGCGCCTTCGGACTATTTTGACCTGCACCACACTGGTTATTCTGACCTTTACTATCATGAGTTTTACCTCCGTTAAATCTTCCAGGCACCATGCCCGCTTTCAATACCATCCCGAGGCCCCTTACTCAGGCTTTTTAATGAAAAATGTCAACTGGCAAAGCCTGCCTCCGGAAGCCCTGAATATTGTCTCAAACAGTTTCAG
>SKZT01000323.1 GCA_007127235.1 Desulfobacteraceae bacterium | reverse complement strand
GAAACTCAAGATGATATGTCGTCCCTTCAGGACTCCGAAATTGATGTTGCCTGACCGGGGGTTAAAAACCCCCGGCTATAACGTGTTTCCCCTCCAGGGAACCCGAATTTGTAAAGTTTCTGCTAATGGGTTATCATGACAGAACCATCGTCCCAGTTTGGCAATATATAAAAATGGAGACCTTCCAGGGGCGTGACTAAAATAACACTACTTTTAGACTTATGCGAAAAAACAACCTGAACCCTACAATTCAAAACCATTGACAATTTTTATCAGGAAGGATAATTTTTTAAATAAAATTTTAACCGATTAACGCCTAACAGTAATCCCAACTCACCCTTATAGAAATGTTAAACATTCTAAAAGGTGTAAAACCATTTCTTACACCTTAAATTCTGTCTTACAAAAAGGAGTTGTCAGGATTGTAAATCTCATTATGGTTTCAGACACATCAAAAAACACCGTCAAATTTCAAGACTTTTCCGGTTTGCTTCGCCGAAAAAAAGAACGGATCCAACAAGCCAAGGAAGAAGCAAACCGTAAAGAAAAGATACTGCAGGATCTGTTTCACATATTTTTCAAACACGGGGTCTTGCGAGCCTATCTATTTGGTTCGGTCAATGCAGGGGCATGCAGGAAAAATTCAGACATCGATTTGTACGTGGAGGGAGTTGACCCGTCCGCTTTCTGGGATCTGTGGAAAGATCTTGAAAACCAGTCTCACGAAAACATCGACCTTTATTGTGACAGGGATGATCCCATCTTTGTCCGAAAAATCAGGAAACGGGGAAAGCTGATCTATGAAGCAAAGCATAGCACTGCTAAAAGCTGATATTTACGATGATCTTGCTTGAGTACAGGCCCCGCCTGATATCTGATCAATTGTACAACTATCTGGATGATTTTCGAGGATTCAGACATCGTTTCAGATATTCTTACAGTTTTGAACTGGATTGGGAAAGAGAAAAGGTAGTTGCCAGAAAAATGGATCCGGCATTTGCGCTCTTGAAAAAGGAGGTGACCTTTTTTCTGGAGAGGTTGGACACAATGGATGATCTGGGAGATCATTAGGGGTTTTTGGCGGAGAACCTGAGGTTTGCTTGCGGGGTATGGTTCACGCGGCGGACGCAGCGGACACACCACGACCGCAGCGTTTTTTGCTTGGCGCCCTCTGCGTGAAATCCTAAAACCATTAAGCCATATTATACCCTCGCTCCCTCGCAAAGCATGGCTACGAGGAAAAAATGCAAAAGCACAGCTTTTGCACTCCTTCAACAAGGCACCCCCAACAGCAAATTTGAAACAAAGCCATCCTAAAAAACACCCATGGCTTTCAGAAAGGCACCCCCGGCACCAAAGATGGAAATGCCGATGGCGATTGTAAAAAGCCGGAGAGTAAATCTTTGCTGGTTCTCATCACGATGATCCAGCTTATCCCCAAGACGGTCAATGGAGGCAATCATCTGCTCAAAGCGTTTGTCCACCTGCTCAAAGCGCTTATCCACCTGCTCAAAGCGTTTGTCTACCTGATCGAAGCGCTTATCCACCTGCTCGAAACGTTTATCCACCTGCTCAAAGCGTTTGTCCACCTGCTCAAAGCGCTGGTTCATTTCACCCCGAACCTCGGAAAAACGCTTGTCCATATCTTCCCGAACCTCGGAAAAACGCTTGTCCATATCTTCCCGAACCTCGGAAAAACGCTTGTTCATATCTTCCCGAACTTCAGAAAAACGCTTGTCTACAATATCAAACCGCTTGTCCACATCTCCCCGAAATTCTTTGAGGTCCCCTTTGATCTCATTAATTTGGCTTTGCATGTGATCAAATCGAAATTCGAAATATCGGGTACTGGGAATAACCTGTGCAATAAGCAATTCCAGGCTTCGGGGAGTAATTAACTGGCTGTCATCTGCTTTTTCAATGGATTCTTTACCTGTCTTTTCTTCCGACATGGCCGCCTCTTAATGCATTTTGGATTTCTTTCTTCTCCACCAAATATTCATATGCAAAAAAGCATATTTAAATTGATTTTAATGCAGAATTTCAGAAAGTTCAAGTAATATGGTTCACGCGGCAGGCGCAACGATTGCGCAGCGGACACAGCGTTTTTTGCGTGGCATCCGCTGCGGGAAACTCCAAAACCACTATCGGCGTTTGTGCAGCATGGAGTGGAAGGCTTCGGTGAGGCGGATAAACTTGTCGTGATCCCCTCCCGTGTCCGGGTGATGTTTCTGTGCCATACGGCGATATTGCCGGATAAGTTCGCGTTTGCTGAAATTATTGAGGGTCTCCTGTGACACCTCAAACACTTCACTGGCCTCCTGTATACCCACCGTCACTTTTTGGGGATAACCGGTAAATCTCTTGTGACGGTTGACAAAATCTCTGAAAAAATCGTTACTGATACTTCTTTCAGCAAACGCATTGTCGAAATACATGATAAGGTAGCGAATCAGGCACTCGTTTAGACCTTGCCCATGGCACTCCCCCGCCCAGAAATTCTCTGAGCAATTTAGCCGGCATATTTCTTCTACAAAATGATCATCTATTAAAGCTTCATCGATACAATCAGGATATTGCCTTGCCATGGGCGAGTTAAAAAAACGCTGAAGATCAAATACAACATAGACGTAAGTTTTGAGTTCATGTTTTTTGAGCACTTGTTTTTCCATACCCCGGAAATACTGTTCTATTTCATCCCTTGATTTGTTTCCGAGAGGCCTCAATAATCTTGCCGGCATTCTTCCCACATACCCCTGGTCCATCCTTCCGAATTTCAGATAGTGCAGGCGCCGTTTATCGAAAATATGGGTTCCGGTACAAAGGGCGTGTTTCTGGTCCTCTGTTAATGCCTTTCTTTTTTTGCTTATGGCGCGGGTTCGGAAAGGCAGCACCGCCCGCCTGATTTCGGGGTTTAAAAAAGGCCAGAAAATTTCTTCCAGATCATACTGGTTGGATTCGACACCGGCTTCTTCAAGCTTCTGCTCAATTATATCATCGATATAGAACGTATGTCCGCCAGGATAAATGATATATTTTTCAGGATTTGTCCCTAACGCGACAAGCTCCTGGCTCTGAAGTCCCTGCTGCCCTGTCTGAACCGATTGTCTGATAAAATAGTGCAGCGTGTTGTTGATTCTTTTCTGGGCCAGGTACATTAAATAAACCTCCTCTTATTCCTTTTCAACAGGAAAGGTCAGTGATGCTCCAAACCATCCGATAACGGTCACAAAAGCCAGCAGCGAGGATACAAAAATAAAATAAATGAGACTGATACTTCTGAAAGGGTACAGGATGTCCGGTATAGCAATACGTAATATAAATGCTATAAAGGCTATGGCAAGCATGATTCCCGAAAATTTTTTTTTGATAGTAACGGCTCTCAGGGGCACTGCCTGGTAATTAAGCCACCATGTGTACCATCCTGTCGCCATTGCCACCACGGTAAAAATCACGCCTGCCCCCAGGCAATGAAAGGCGGTGGTTTCAAAGGAATGAATTCCTGTCAGCAAAAAAAGAATGGTGAAAAGCGTTGCCGAAAACATGAACACGATGGGAAAGTGGACTGTCATGGGATGGGGATGCCTTCGAAGCATTGGGTATCGTTTCAGCAGGTTTGAAAGAAATTCCGGCATGGGCTGCTGCATGGTTTCTTCTTTTTCTGTTTCTTCTTGCTTTAACACCCCCACTTGGGGGTATCTGGCGAGGACATCCGGATCGTGGGGAGCGGCCTGAATATCCGTGGTCAGATCATTGCCGGCCTTATGGCGTTTCATGTGGGTTCCACCTTTCCACATTTTGCTTTCACTGACATCGTACACTTTGCCCTTGTGGGCGACATATACAGGTTTTCCATCCTCACCGTTGTTTTCAGCAAGCGTTTTTAAGCTAAATTCATTCATGGGTATACTCCTGGGATAATCAGAATATTTATCAACACGGTAACCAGCAGTGCAAGGGGATAATAACTGGATTTGTTAAACAATATCATGGCATCGGCCCTGGAATTTGTTTGATAAAGCCGGAAAGCGGGTATTAAAAGCAGATAAATCCCTAAAATTATGGATATCACACCGGCCAGGGGAGCCGGCCCCGGTTTGGGCAACTGAAACGAGATAAACATCAATACAAGAGCAAATATGATGCACAACAGTAAAAGTTCAGCGGATTTTACCGGACCAAACCTGACAGGGATGGTCTGGGCTTTCAGGCGGCGGTCAGAGTCAAGATCAGTCCAGTCTGCCGGGATATTCTGGCCGCCTATTTCCCAGAAAAAAAGCGAAAGAAAAATCACCATGACGAACACAGGGGAAGGATTCGGATCCACTGCAAAAATACCGGCAATTGGCCCGGTGGTTTTTACCACCCCACTGACAACGGCCCTTAAAGGACTTAAACGCCACATAAGACAATAGACCGCTTCCAATAAACAGCCGGCCAGAAAAATCAGAACGCACACCGGATTCAACAAATAGGCGCCGATGATTGCCACAGAACCCCATCCACCTGCCCACATCAGCCCTTCCCTATAGGACAGACAGGCCTGGGCCATGGGATGGCGAATCATCAGGGCATCCAGATAATTATCAGGATTGCAGTATTGCCCTTTGGCCATTTTTTCCTGATCGATTCGATAGTCCACAAGGTCGTTTAGAGCGTAAACCGCCGTATAGCCGGCAAAGGTGGTGATTAAACCGACCAGGACAACGAAAAGGGAAGGAAACCCTCCCAGCCACAAAAGGGCGACAAAGCAGGGGGTAGCCATATCCAAAAGGCCATGAGGCGTTCTGGAAAGTGCAAAAAAAAGTTTCAACCTGCGGAAAAACGGAACTGAAAATCCGGATGCTGTGCTTTTGATTTGTTCCATGTTATCTATGAAGGCTTCCCACATTCCTTGCAACGGCCGTTGGGGCCTATTACACCGATACAGTTTCCATCACTGCATAGCGTCCGGCCTTCCCAATCGTCATCCGAAACCTCAGTCTCACCGGCAACGGGTTCTTCAATTGCATCATCGCTGAGTTCATCATCCTCATGGGAAAACATTTCCTCAGGCTCGGTTTCGGTTACCGAATTTTCATCCATGCTTGATTTTTCAGAACCGGATGCTTCTTCTCTCGTATCCTCACGATTAATTTCCTCGATTCCTTCAGAAGGTTTTCCGCATTCCTTGCATAAACCATTCGGACCAATAACTCCTATGCAATTGCCATCATGGCATAGCACCCTGCTTTCCCAGTCATTATCATGGTCAGCATCTTTGAAGGTTTTGGAATTATTATCTTTAATATGAGAGGTTGTTTCGTTGTTTTTATTTTTCATCAAATCCTTGCCCTTTAAATATTTTTTAGCCTGATAACCGGTTACGGTCATTATTTTTTAATGGCAAATGATTCAAGTGTCAAAGAAAAAAGCTTGATTTTGAATATTATATGAACATAGTCTTTGTCCATAATTATCAAAAAGGAGCAGATGAATAAAAAAAACAGGCAGAATTCAACAAAAACCCTGGAAGGGTGACATGTTATAGCCGGTGGTTTTTAACCACCGGATGAGATCTCTCACAAAAACGAGTCCTGGAAGGACGGCATTACAAAAGGGGGATAGGGCCAGGAGATTAAAATTAAACATGTGGATCAAGCATGGGGTTTTATGCCGTCCTTTTAGGACTTATGCGCAAAAAATATCCGTTTTATACTCTTTACATGGGGAGGCATTATGAACATTTCCGAAGCGATCGTATCTTTTTCCCAAAGTGAAAAAATCAAGTCCGGGCTGCTGTGGGCCATCCACCTGTCGGAAATGCGGGAATCGATTCCGCAAAGCCAGCGAAGCACTGCCGACAAATTTCTTGAAACACTTGTCGACATGATCGGTCATGAAGTGGAAATCACCAAAAATATACTGCGGGAAAAAACCTGGATTGAAGCGGAACAAAGCATCAACACAGCCCTGGTAATGATCAGATCCAAAGTGCCCGAGGAATCGGCTTTTCACCTTACCCATGCCATCACCCAGGTGACAAGCTCCGGACATAAAGCCCTGTCCTTTTTGAGAAAACAGCTTGATATTAATTAATCACTGGTCGCTTTTTTTCCTCACCAGTTCATTGGCATGACATTCTCCGGTAAAATCAATATTTACAAGGCTCCCTGGCTGTGCAAAATCCAGCTTTTCACCATGGGCGGAAACAATTTCCACAATGACATCTTCCCGCGGTGGTCCTTTTTTTGGCAACAATTGCACCGGCGCTCCTTTGAACACCTTGTTCCGGATTTCCACCAGAGCCCTGGTTTTGTTGATTTTGCCGAGGATCTTGCCGGCAAAAAGCTGGTAATTGATCGTTTGGTCGGCATCATAAAAGGGAACAGCCTGGGACGGATCTCCAAAATAAAAACCGGTGCAAAACTCCCGGAAACCGATCTTTGCCAGTTCCTCTTTCCACCAAGGCTTAACCTGGTAAGCATCAGGGGCGGCATAAAAGGTGTCCAATGCCTCACGGTAGATTTTAACCGCAGATGCAAGATAATGGATTCCTTTCATGCGGCCTTCGATTTTCAGGGAATCGATACCGGAGCTGATCATTTCCGGTATGTGATGGATCATGCACAAGTCCTTTGAGTTAAATATATAAGTTCCCCGCGAGTCTTCGGCAATCGGATAATATTGATCCTTCCGGCTTTGCTCCACCACCGCATAATTCCATCGACAAGGGTGGCTGCACATTCCCCGGTTACTGTCGCGCATTGTCATAAAACTGCTCAACAAGCACCTTCCGGAGTATGAAATACACATGGCCCCGTGCACAAAGGCTTCGATTTCTATATCGCAGGACTCCGAAATTTCCCGTATTTCTGAAAGAGATAGTTCCCGTGCAAGATTGATCCGCTTGGCCCCTATCTGCTTCCAGAAACGCACGCTTCCAATATTGGTAGTGTTGGCCTGAGTGCTCAGGTGAATGTCGATATGGGGTGCTTCGGCTTTTGCGAGCATAAAAGCGCCGGGATCGGCCACGATGATTGCATCAGGGTCCATTTTGGCCACTCGGGCCAGAAAATCCTTTAATGGTAAAATATCATGGTTTCGGGGATAAATGTTGCAGGTCACATAAATTTTGACATTATGACGGTGGGCAAAAACAATGGCCTCTTCGAGTTCTTTTTCAGAAAAATTGCCTGAAAAATTGCGAAGGCTGAAATTTTTACCCCCCACATAAACAGCATCCGCACCATAATGAATTGCGATTTCAAGTTTTTCAAAATTACCAGCAGGGGCCAGCAGTTCTATTTTTTTATCTAAACTCATTGCGTTATTTTTAAAAATTCCATCCCTGGCGTGTTACCATCTCCTGAATTGTCCTTTTTAAACTTTGTTTCCAGGGTCGCAATCCAATGCCGAAACTTTTTTCTATCCCGGAGCAGTCAAGGGCTGAAAAAAGCGGCCTTTTGGCGGCAGTGGGAAACTGTGCGGTGGAAACAGGCACAACTTTCGGTACTTTGGCCAAACCCAGCTCTGCTGCAATATCAAATATCGACGTAGCAAAATCATACCATGTAGTGATACCTTCTCCACAATAATGGTAAATGCCACCTTCATGACCATTTTGTTTTTCAAGAAAATCTGCGATCATCAAAACAGCCTCGGCCAAGTCCGCGGCACATGTAGGACATCCATACTGATCATTTACCACATGAAGGGTATCTTTTTCCATTGCCAGGCGAAGCATGGTTTTGACAAAATTTTTTCCGTATTTCCCATAAAGCCACGATGTCCGAATAACAATATGTTCGCCGGTTCGGGCCATCACCGCATTTTCACCTTCCGCCTTACTTTTACCGTAAACCCCGATAGGCGAAACAGGATCATCTTCATGATAAGGAGTGTTTCCGCTCCCGTCAAAAACATAGTCAGTGGAAATATGAATTAACGTGGCGCCGGTTTTGACGCAAAGACCGGCCAGATTAGCCGGCCCGTCACGGTTGACCGCATAACACAAATCAGCTTGGGTCTCTGCGGCATCCACCGCTGTATATGCCGCAGTGTTTATCACAATGGATGGCTTTAACTCAGAAAACATCTGAGACAGCTTTGCTAAATCGGTAATATCGATTTCGGGCAAGTCCATGGCAACCATATCCGAACCCGAACGCGCAGCTTTTTTATTTTCAACTTCCCGGCCTAATTGGCCCCTGGATCCCACAAGCAGTATAGTCATCGAAAATCTCCTATAGCTTTTCAGAAAATGTTTTTGGCTGCGTTATCAGTCGGAGATATACGAAAAAGTATAATCTCCTCCCTCTATTCTTGCCAAACACATTTTCTGAAAAGCCATATAAAGTACATGGCAAATCAAGCCAACCAATTTTCCGGAAATTCGGACAGGCGGGGTAACTTTTGGTCTTTGGGCGATAAAATCGGGTTAAAAAACGGCCACTCAATACCAATCTCAGGATCGGACCATAAAAGTCCCCCTTCATCAGAAGGCGAATAGAATTCCGAGCATTTATAAGCAAAAAGTGCGTTTTTACTAATGACACAATAACCGTGAGCAAAACCCTCCGGAATAAACATCTGGGTCATGCAGGTTCCGGTTAACAAAATGCTGAAAGATTTTTTAAAAGTAGGAGAATCCCGGCGAAGATCCACAACAACATCATAAATTTCTCCCTGCAATGCTTGCACCAGCTTGGCCTGCGGTTTTTTGACTTGAAAATGAAGGCCTCTGAGCACGCCTTTCATAGAAAAGCTGACATTGTCCTGCACCCATTGGCGGTCTATTCCCATTTCCTTGTATTTTTGCTGATGAAACGTTTCCAGAAAAAAGCCCCGGTTATCCTCAAACATATCCGGTTCAATTACTATAACACCCTCCAGTGGGGTAGTGGTTATTTTCATGATCAACATTCCTTTTTTAAACAATTTAATTCAGATATCTGATAACTATTGCCACCTTGTTTGGAAAACGTCAAGGATACAACATGGAAAAAGCAGGAAAATTTCTTGTCTACAAAAGAAATTTTTTGAGTATACGCCAATAACTTATCCGACCCAATTGACCCGTCAATTCAGTAGGAAAAGTACTTTACAAATATATTGTTACATATTAATGGAAATTTCAAAAAGCATGAAGCTGATCAATTCTCAAAGAAGGAGGAAAAAATGGCACAAAAAAAGGGTAAGTTTTCAGAAAAGTACGGTCCCAATGAAAAACCTGATCCGGCCATCAGGGAAAAAATTTTAGAACTCACCCAAATAGATGAAGTGGCCTGCGCGGTGGCCTTTGAAATAGTTCAGGAACTGGGGATAACGCCTGCGGAAGTGGGAAAAACCATTGATTTGATGGAATATCGAATTGTGAAATGTCAGCTTGGCCTTTTCGGCTACAAACCCGGTCACAGTATTGTTGAGCCGAAACTTCCTGAAAATGATCAGATTACAGAAGCCATTAAAACCCGGACGGTAAACGAAACTCTGGCCTGCGCAACCGCATGGGAAATCGCCACCCTTCTGCATGTCCCTAAAACAACAGTCGGCAACGCCTGTGAAGCCCTGAACATCAAAATCAAACCCTGTCAATTAGGGGCATTTTAAGATGAGAAAAAATTGGAACGAGGGCGGGTTTGGAACCCGCCCCTGCAAGTTTACACCACCTGGTACTCTATAAACCACTCACCCTCAAGTCCGCTATAATCATTTTAATTAGCAGTGCCTGTCCGGAAACTCCTATACTCCCTCTCCCAGCCCCTCCCAGAGGGAGGGGAGTTTCCGGAAAGGCACTAATTACAATGCGACCGAACTGGTATCCGCTTTCATTTTGCCCAAAATAAGCTGTTGCATTGCCATTTTGTCCTGGGGCGGGTAAAAGTAAAATCCTTGGCCAAGGCGGCATTTCATTTTTTTAAGTTTTTTCAGTTGTTCGGCATTTTCAATGCCTTCCGCCACTACGTTAAGATTTAATTTTTTGCACAAATCCAGCATGGAAGCCACAATATTAAGGTGGGTCTTATCGTTTGCGATGTTGTTGATTAAAAATTTGTCTATCTTGACCAGGTCAATAGCAAATTGATTCAAATATTTCAGGGAGCAGTAGCCTGTTCCGAAGTTATTGATTGAAATGGATATTCCCAGGTTTTTCAGATCATGAATTGTTTGTGAGGTCCGCTCTATTTCGTCGATAAAAATACTTTCGGTAATTTCGAGATTTATGTTTTTGTAAGGAATTTTGACTTCCTGTGCAGCCTTTTTGATGTCTTCCACAATATCATCTTGAAGCATCTGCTTGACCGACAAATTTATGCTTAAATAAAGCTGTTCGGTCTGCGGACACTGAGTCAGCCAGTTAACAAAATCATGAAAAGCGAGCTGGAATATTTTTTGTCCCAGGGGAATAATCAAACCGGTTTCTTCGGCAATGGGAATGAAGGTGTCTGGCAAAAGAATTCCCAATTCAGGATGATTCCAGCGCACCAGGGTTTCCATCCCGTATAGTTGATCGGTATTCAAGTTAATCAGCGGCTGATATTGTACAAATATTTCCCCTTTTTGAATGGCTTGCTGCAGTTGGTGTTCCAAATACAGTCGTCTTTCAATCTCTTTGTCCTCTATCTCGTGAAAATAAACCACTTTGTTGCGGCCCTTTTTTTTGGCCTCATACATACTGATATCGGCCAGCCGAATCGCGTCGGCTTCCTCAATCTGCTTGTCACTGCAATACAGGACTCCCATGCTGATAGTCATGTAAATAACGTGGCTGTCAATATTCACCGGTTCTTGAAATTCCCGGACGATTCTTCGAGATACCAGATCACAAACCTTGTTGCTATGGACATCTTCGAGCAGCACCACAAATTCATCCCCCCCGAATCTGGCCACGGTATCGAGTTTGCGAACACATTTTTTAATTTTCTGTCCGACTTGTATCAACAATTGGTCACCGACATGATGCCCGAGGGTGTCATTGATGTTTTTAAACCTGTCAAGATCGATAAATAATACAGCGTATTTGTAGTGCTTATTCCGGCTTTTTTTTCTCACTGCCTGCTTAAGCCTGTCCAAAAACAGCATCCGGTTTGGCAAGTTGGTAAGGGGATCATGAAAAGCCTGATATTGGAGTTGCTTTTCAACTTTTTTGAGAGCAGTTACATCCGTTAAGGACACAATATATTGGTCATTGAGACCCAATGGGGATATTTTCAAAAAAACCGCTTTTCTTTCTTTTGAACGGTTTTCAAAAATATACTGGGAGGTTGAGTTATTAAGGTTATCCCGCCTGGCTTCCTGCAACAACCTTGAAAATTGGAAGTTACCATCCCAAAGGATAAAATCGCATATATTTTTTTGGTTAATCAAAACGCTTTTGTCAAATTCGGAAAAGGTTAAAAACTGACTGTTGCAGTGGGTGATCAATCCCTTTGAGTCTGCAATTATGGTTGGATTGCCAGTATTTTCGAAAGTATTTCTGTAAATGATTTCAGACTTTGCAAGCTGTTCCTGAATGGCTTCCTTTTTTTGGATCTCTGAGGATAATCGGATGTTTTTTCCGGTAAGCTCTGCGTTTTTTTTATCTATCAGTTGATAGAGTTCAAAATTTTCCAATGCATAACAGGTCGATTTCGCAATAATTGTTGTTATTTTATCAATGATAAGCCACTCGACAGGTGTTTTGTCCAAAAAGCAGAAAAAGATACCATAAATTCTGGATGTGGTAACCATCGCATGAATCAGGACCGGGTACTTTCGGTCCCGGGAGCTGTCCGTGATTGTTCTTTTCTCACGAAAAGCCTGAGCAACTATACCTCTTTCAATGAGCCAATCAACAGTATCAATAATGTAAGTTGCTTTTTCCGGGTTGTCACAATGTTCAAGCTCTATATCGAATTGAAAATCATCTGTTGAAAAAAAGGCATAAAAGGCAATGGGTACAATCTGCCGAAGCCCTTGAACAGCCCGCTCAAAAATGTCTTTCCTGTTTTTGAATTTGGTCAAGGCTGTCTGATAATCTCCAAGGGATGCACAAAGCTCCAAAGCTTCCTGGGAGCGCTGAACGATTTCTTCAAGCCGTTGAAACTGCATCAATGTAAATTCTTTATTCGGGGATTCCATAAATAATCTGAAATATGTCTTCGAGTTGATTTTCGAGCTGATTGATTAACGGTTGCAGCATATCTTTGTTCAGATGGAGTTCAGTACAGACCCTGGGCTCGATGACCGGAACAAAGAATTCTCCGCTGTTTCCAATTTCAAGGGCATTAACAATGATGTCGGACATGTTGATTATGGAGGCTTCGAAAAAAGCTTTCTCCCTGCCCGGCAGATGATGGTCGTTGATCATGTCGACCAGAGTTTCTGGAAGATTCCAGTGAAAGGCCATTTGGGCCCCGATATGCGAATGATCCATATTGAACTTGTCTGTTTCGGCGACAAAGAGAAAAATTTCCTCTTTTCTTGCCCGCTGAAAAAGATCGAGACAGGGCCCCGGAAGATTCTGAATCAGGATCAAACGCCCGATATCATGAAGAAGCCCGGCCACAAAAAAGCGTTCTGCAGCCACCCTTCTGTTGCAATGGCCGGCAAGCAATCGGGCGGTGGTACCACAGGCAATACTGTGCTCCCAGAAGGAGGCCATGTTTATTAATTGTGAAGGTATGTTTTTAAAAAGGGATACCGCTGAAACACCACTAACAATATTCATCAACTGATTTGTACCAATAAGCGCCAATGCCCAGGTCAGTGTGTCAACTTTTTGACGAAGGCTGTAGAAGCTGCTGTTTACCAATTGCAGCACTTTGGCTGAAAGGGTGATATCCTTGTTGACAATTTGTGCGATATCGTGCAAGGAGGCTTCCGGATTGTTAATGGCCGCAATGATTTTGTAATAAATATCGGGTATCGTCTCCAGACGCAGCGTCTTTTCAATGAGATGATCGACATTCATTTTTTGCTTTCCGGCATTTGGAACCTTCTGCGCAGGAACGATTTCAGGAATAAAATGGTCGTTCAGCCTATTTTTCTCTGAAACTTCAAAAAGGTTGCGGGCCTTTCGAAGGCAACTGATGCGGAAAAGTTCATAAACAAAAGTATCGTTTATATCATTGTATTGGAATCTGTGGCGGACAATATCCGTGGCTTTTTGAAGAATATTTTCGGGGAGATTGTACGGAAGTTCGATATTGGATTCCTTTCCGCCTGATTCATTGATCCGGATTTTGCCGATTCCCCAAATTTTAAATATTCTGATCAGTTTCGGTGTAATCTCCTGACCGCAGGATGCCAGAAGCCTCCCGTGCTGGTCTTTGATATCCTGAGCCAGTGTCATACCCGAGCCGAGATTACTGATATTTATCAGGTTCATAAATTAAAGGAATTTTTCTTTTTTGATTTCAGAAATTCATACCCTTAATTCAATGACATTGAATTAAGCAATTTATCCACTCATGGATTCAGCGGGAATAACCGGATAGGTGACGCTGTCTATAATACCGGGACATTTTCGGATTTTTGCAGACAATCTGCTCAGAGCTGCCATATCATCAGCAACAACAAAAGCGACTGCATCCCAATTTCCGAAAACAAGATCCATCTTTTCCACTCCCGGTTCCATAAGGGCATGGGAGGCCTTGCTCAGGTCTGCCTGTGGATCAAACTTGACAAGAACGTATGCTTTCATTTTAATACTCCTTATAATAAGCGGATTTTAAGTTGAAGGAACCCCATATTCAATTTTTTGTAAGAATAGTTTAATGCTTCGATGAATGCAATAAAAAAAAGGCGGATCAATTCCAATCCGGAAACCAGAAGGTTTCATTTACTCCCTTATACATCCGAAAACATTTATAAATACATTTTTTACCCCATTTTATACCTTCCTTTTTCCCCGTATTATTCTGAATGGATGGTATTACAAAAGGGGAATAATGTCAGGAGATTAAAAATTAACTGATTGTAACGAATTTGGGGGTTAGGTGTTGTTTGTTTAAGGAGTGCAAAAGCTGTGCTTTTGCGGTTTTATCAGGAAGATTAATTCTAAAAAAGGAGAAACAACCATGTTCAAAGGCATGATACGGATCATATTGTATATGCTTATCATTTTGGCCCCATTGCTCCTGGTCACTATTATCACTCCCGGCGCCCTTCATGAACAGGGTATACTTTACGAAATCGGCAAAAATTTCGGCCTTACCGCCTTTATGATTTTAATGCTCCAGCCCCTGATAGCCGGGCGTTTTAAGTGGATTGAAGCTCCTTTCGGTTTGGATATTTTAATACGATTTCATAAATATATGGCATTTTTCGCCATATGTCTGCTGATATTGCATCCTG
>SKZT01000304.1 GCA_007127235.1 Desulfobacteraceae bacterium | reverse complement strand
CGGGAGCTGACATGCTGGATCGGAATATCAAAATAGGAACAGATCCCCGGGGATTGTCCCATAGTAAGGACCAGACGCTCATCGAATTTATCCGGATGCCCGTATAGGACCCGAATCCATACGTCTTTTCCAAGTTCTGAGAGTGCCTGTAAGAGCTGCGCAGGATGTTGGGGCGGCATCAGATCGTTGCCCCATGAAGTGGTGTCCTGGGCCACAAGGTTTATTTCTTTGGAACCCAGGCGGATCAGTTTTTTTGCCTCGGTGAGAATATCTGTCAAAGGACGGCTTCGCTGGGGACCCCGAAGCCTGGGAATAATACAATATGTACAATGGCGGCTGCAACCTTCCGAGACTTTGAGGTAGGCCGAATAAGAGGATGTGAGCACTCTGGGAGAATCGAAGCGATCCAAAAGTCTTTTTTCGGGTGGTGGCAGTAAGTAATTACCCGGGGTAAGGGTGCCTTCCACTGCATCAATAATCCGGTCATAAGCGCCGGTTCCCAGAAAAAAATCGACTTCTGGCAGCTCCCGGGTGATTTCTTCCCGGTACCTTTCAGGAAGACACCCTGTGGCGATTAATCTGCGGCAGATGCCTTCTTCTTTCAAGGTGGCAAGTTCCAGCAATATATCTACAGACTCCTGGGCTGCCGATTCAATAAAGCTGCACGTATTGACAACGATCACTTCGGCTTCGGACGGGTTCCCGGTAAACGAGTATCCGGCTGTCTGCAAAAGCCCCATCATCATTTCGCTGTCCACCTGATTTCTGGCACAGCCCAGATTGACCAAATGCAATTTCAATGATGAATTCTATCCTTTTGCTTTCTTGATTTCACGGGTGATTGCCGGTACTATTTCAAAGAGGTCTCCGACGATTCCATAATCCGCATGGGAAAAAATCGGTGCATCGGGATCTTTATTGATCGCCACGATTACCTTTGAAGAGGACATGCCGGCCAGGTGCTGGATTGCACCGGAAATGCCGCAGGCAATATACAGGTTTGGAGATACCGTTTTGCCGGTCTGTCCCACCTGGTCGCTGTGGGGCCGCCAGCCTTCGTCAACAGCAGATCTTGAAGCTCCCACTGCGCCTTCCAGAACAGAGGCCAGTTCTTCGATAATTGTATAGTCGTTCCCCCCCATGCCGCGTCCGCCTGAAACAACAACATCGGCCTCTGTCAACTCTGTTTTTCCAGTTTCCATGGTTTTATCCAAAAACTTCGAATTGCCCTCTTGAAGCTGTGCCTCAAACTTTTCAACAACCGCTTCCGAAGGATTAAGGGCAGCTCCCATGGCATTGGGGCGAATGGCCAAAATCTTCGGGAATCCCTCCAAAACCAGATCTGCGAGAACCTTTCCGCCATAAATGGGGCGGGTAACCTTGCATTGATCTTTTTTAATATGCAGTTCCACGCAATCTGTGGCCATAGCGGCACCGAGTCTTGCTGAAAGTCTTGCACACAAGTCTTTTCCAATAGAAGTGGCCCCTGTGATGATTATTTCGGGTTGCTTTTCTTTAACCACCTGAGCTGCCGCATCCGTATACTGATCGACCAAAAAGTCTTGCAGCAGGGGATCATCCACCACGACTATATGATCAGCCCCATATTCGGCAAGCTTTTCGGCTGTTTTTTCAATATTATTTCCCATGACCAGAGCTGTCAATGAGATACCCAAACTTTGGGCAATTCGCTTACCTTCACTTACTGCTTCGAAAGCTGCATTT
The DNA here is from genome assembly GCA_007127235.1 of Desulfobacteraceae bacterium. GTDB lineage: Bacteria > Desulfobacterota > Desulfobacteria > Desulfobacterales > SKZT01 > SKZT01. The sequence goes on along the minus strand of SKZT01000304.1, from coordinate 2,337 downwards.
TTAAAAACACCGTCCATCTGCTCGGCGATTGCCAGAACTCCTTCCGCCATTGTCTTTCTCCTTAGCTATCCGATTTTATAAAAACCCTATAGAACTTTGGCTTCTTCCTTCAATGCTTTCACCAGTGCGGCCGCCTTGGCTTCGGCATTGTCGCCTTCGATCATCTTTCCTGCGCTTCTTTCAGGGGGAAACTTTATGTTTACAACCCTTGTTTTAGGTTCACCCAAATCGTCGATACTCAAACCGATATCGGCCAGTGTCTTTATTTCCAAAGGCTTTTTTTTGGCTTTCATAATGCCTGGCATGGATACATACCGGGGTTCGTTCAATCCTCGTTGAGCTGTGAAAAGCGCCGGAAGAGCGGCTTCTACCTCAAATGTCCCCCCTTCAACGGTTTTTTGGCACCTGATCTTTCCGTTGGAAATTTCTTCTTTGACTACCATGGAAATATGGGGAATACCGAGAAATTCAGCCACAGCAGGCCCCACCTGGTAGTTGTCATCATCTACTGCCCGCATGCCGGCAATGATCAAATCATAAGAAAGGGTTTTGATGGTTTCGGCAAGAACACGGGCGGTTGCAAGTGAATCTGAATTTGCGGCTGCCGAATCATTTATCAGGATACCTTTGTCTGCACCCATGGCCAGTGCTGTTCGGATAGCGTCAACCGTTTTATCGGTTCCCAGGGATAAGACAGTTACTGTTCCGCCATGCTCCTGTTTGATTCTCAGGGCTTCCTCTACGGCAAATTCATCATAAGGGTTGACCACCCATTTCAAGTCCTCCGTTTTGATCGACTTCCCATCGCCGGCAATACCGATCATAGATTCGGTTGCAGGTACTCTTTTGATCATTACAACAATTTCCAATGGTTTTTCCTTTCTTTTATCGCTTCGCAAAAAGACGCAACAAACATAGCTAACCTGTTTAAAATACAACAATAAAACATGACTAAACGCAAACAATTACAGTAAACATGAGGTATTGTCAATAACAATTATGGGATCAGCGCCTTGGAATAGTGGTCCGTGTATGTGCCATCGGGATTGCGCGTAATGATTAGGCCTTCAACGTTTGCAAGCCGGTTGATCAAATCGAGGCTTTCCTCAGGGTCCATAACCATAAAAGCGGTGGCAAGGCCGTCGGCAAAAGTGCATGTCTGTGCAATGACGGTCACGCTGGCCACCTGGTTTTGAACGGGGTAACCCGTTTTAGGGTCGATAATGTGCGAATAATGGCGACCGCCGATTTCAATGAGGCTTCGATAATCGCCGCTGGTAGCCATGGCCAGGTCAGTCAGTGTGATGACTTTGTAAACTTCGTCAAAAGAGGCCTTTTTATCCGGGGTGTTGATACCGACCCGCCACGGATTATTTTCCAGATTGGTTCCCGCTGCATAAAGATCTCCGCCGATTTCAACGAGGAAATTTTCAAAGCCCTCATTTAAAAGCAGTTGGGAAACTTGATCAACGCCGTGTCCTTTGGCAATGGATCCTAAATCCAAAGTAATTTCGGGATCTTTTTTTATGATATAATTATTGCCGGATATGATAATTTTATCAAAACCGATGTGCGGAAGTTTTTTTTCGATTTCTTTTTTGTCGGGTTTGTCTGTTGGAAGTTTTTCCGACATGAACCCCCAGAGTTTTACCAATGGGCTGACAGTGCCATCCCAGGCCCCACCGGTAAGGTGGTAGACAGTTTGGGATACCCGTAAAACTTCCATGAACTCATCTGAAACCCTGAATTTGCTGTCGGTTTCCTTAAAGGCGTTAAATCGGCTGATTTCACTGTCCGGGCGATAAACGGACATGGATTGGTTAACATCATCGAGTTTCCGGTCGATTTTTTCCTGAATATTTTCAACGTTTTGTTCGGAATCAGCTATGATGGTAATATTATAGATTGTTCCCATGGTTTTTCCGGTGAGAGTAATTTTCTGATTGTCACCAAAAGCGTATAGGGGAATTAAAACTAAAATAATAATAATAAGGTATGATAATTTTTTTTTCATGATATCTTTCACTGTTATCCGGAATGTTCAGTTATTTTCACCCGATGTTTAAGTTTTTTTCGTCATTTCGGCCTCCGCCCATAGGCGTTAACCTAAGGGATGGTGCAGCAAGTCCCCCTTTGGAAAAGGGGGGAATCACAAAAGTCCCCCTTTGGCAAAGGGGGATTTAGGGGGATTTAAAAACGCCACAAATCCCCCCCTGTCCCCCCTTTTGAAAAGCTGGTCTTTGCACACACTTGAGACAAGTGGCATATTTTGGGGTTGATATCAGCATCGCCGTTGTAATCGTTATACATGTGTGGATGTTGCCAAAGGCTTTTTTT
>SKZT01000232.1 GCA_007127235.1 Desulfobacteraceae bacterium | reverse complement strand
TGAGCGTTTCACCACCGTGATGCCGGCTTTTGAAGATCCCAATCTGATGGGGTTGCTGGAGCAAAAGGGCGTTGAGGTATATGCAAAACCTGATGAAACGCCGATAATCTGGCAAATACTCATCAGTTTGCTTCCCTGGATTCTCATTATTGGATTTTTCGTATGGAGCAGTAGAAAATTATATCAAGGAATGGGAAAAGGAGCCGGAGGCCTTTTTAGTTTTGGCAAGTCAAGGGCCCGGATGGCTACCAAAGAGAGTGTTGATAAAACTTATGAAGATGTGGCCGGCCTGGAGAATGCCAAGAAAGAGTTGATAGAGGTTGTGGAATTTTTGAAGGATCCGTCACGATTCGAAGCCCTGGGAGGGGAATTGCCCAAGGGGCTTTTGCTGGTAGGGCCTCCGGGAGTTGGAAAAACCTTATTGGCAAGGGCGACTGCTGGTGAAGCCGATGTCCCATTTTTCAGTATTAGTGGAAGCGAGTTTGTGGAAATGTTTGTCGGGGTTGGTGCTTCGCGGGTGCGGGATATGTTTAAAAATGCCAAAAATGAAGCCCCCTCGATTATTTTTGTTGATGAAATCGATGCCATTGGTCGCACCAGGGGAGCAGGTCTTGGGGGCGGTCATGACGAAAGAGAACAGACATTGAATCAGATTCTGGCTGAGATGGATGGTTTTTCCCCAAGAGAGAAAGTGGTGGTCATGGCCGCGACAAACCGTCCGGATGTTTTAGATCCCGCGTTGATCAGGCCCGGACGCTTTGACCGCCGTATTATGCTTGAGCGGCCTCAAAAGAATGCAAGAAAGGAAATTTTAAAAATACACATGCGCAATATGCCGGTTGCCGATGATGTGGATATTGATCGGATTTCCAAAATGACTGTAGGTTTTTCAGGTGCGGATCTTAAAAACCTTGTCAATGAAGCTGCGCTTTTGGCGGCCCGGAAGCAAAAAACAAAAGTCACGATGGAAGAATTTATTCAGGGTCGCGATAAAATTCTCATGGGTATTGAGCGGGAAGATGTAATCAGCGATGATGAAAAGAAAGTTATCGCATGCCACGAAGCCGGGCACGCTCTGGTGGCGTTTTTCCTTGAAAATACGGATCCTTTGGAGAAAGTAACCATTATTCCCCGGGGCAGAGCTATGGGGGCGACAGAACAGATTCCCGTTGAGGAGCGGCACAATCTCGGCCGCCAGTATCTTCTGAATCGGCTTGCCGTGATGTTAGGGGGAAGGGCCGCTGAAAAAGTCATGTACGGAGATATTACCACGGGAGCCGGAGACGATCTTAAAAGGGCGACTCAACTTGCCAGGCAGATGGTTTGTCAGTGGGGGATGAGCGAAAAGCTGGGTCCCGCAACATTTCGTCAGGGTGAAAAACATCCTTTTATCGGAAGAGAAATCACACAGCAAAAAGATTTTAGTGAGCGCACTGCAGAGATTATCGATGAGGAAATTAAGGGAATTCTTGATAATATGGAAAATAAAGCTATTGAAACCCTGAAAGATCATAAAAAAGAACTGGAAACAGTAGTGGATAGTCTTTTGGAAAATGAAACTCTTTCAAGGGAAGATTTGCAGAAATTGATTGGAGTGTAACCTGTTTGTGTGAAATCCGATTTTTCTGTAGGTGCGAATTCATTCGCACTTAAAATCCGGCACGGATTTACAGAAGATTATTTAAAACCATCCAGCAACTTTATTTCTGGGAAAACGGTTTTAGAGCCTATAGTTAACATCGGGGTTCACATTGTGCGAATGAATTCGCACCTACAATTGAGCACAAGTCTTTTTACACAAACAGGTTACACTCTTTTGAAAAGGAGTGCAAAAGCTGTGCTTTTGCATTTTTTGCGAAGGTAAAACTCAATGACATTATATTAAGCAAATGTTAAGAGCTTATCCGGGGGAAAATCCCCCTGTCCCTTTTTGCTAAAGGGGGGAATCTTTAACCATTTTTTCACACAAAATTTTTTTGTTAAGTCAATACCATTGAGCAAGCACTCATCACTCATGGCTCTTTACTACAGGAGACACGGCATGGAACAAGTTACGGAAAAAAAAGATACTTATACACCAAAAGAAATATCAGCCACCAGACGTATAATCGGTGACCGGGGTGAATACTTTCTCAGAAGTGTCGAAGGTGAAACCATGGCTAATATTTCGGCCTGTTATCAGTGCGAACGATGCACCAATGCGTGTCCTGTAAGTATCTACATGAATATCAACCCTCATCAGGTGATTCGTTATGTGCAACTGGGATGGCGCGAGGAGTTGCTGCGATCGACAACCATTTGGGTCTGTCTTTCCTGCGAGATGTGCACCACATATTGCCCTAACGACGTGGATGTTGCCAAGACGGTCAATCATCTCCGCAACATGGCCTTTCGTTCTACTGTTCCTCCTGCTGAAAAAGTGCTTGCCGTGTTTCATGAAACTTTTGTCAAAGAACTTCAACGGTTCGGACGGGTCAACGAATTCTGGCTGGTGGGTTCACTCAACAGTCATCCTGATGTGCTGAAAGAGAAAATAAAAACAGGTGCTTTAAAAGAGGAGCTGTTTCTGGGATTGGAATTGTTGAAAAAAGGAAAGCTTAAACTAATACCTCATCGAAGCAAGGAAATGAAAAAAATTCGCGATATTTGCCTCAAGGAAACCAGGGGGACCATTTAATGAATCTTGCTTTTTATCCGGGTTGTTCCCTGGAGGGAATGGCCAATGATTATGCACGCTCGATTATCGCTGTGTTTGAGAAGCTGGATGTCGGATTGGTGGAAATCGATGATTGGACTTGTTGTGGTGCCACTGCCGCTCACAGTTTGAGTGACGCCATGTCCGTGGTGCTTCCGGCCAAAAACCTGGCCGCTGCCGAAAAAATGGGGCTTGATATTGTATCTCCCTGTGCCAACTGTTTCAATCGTTTGACCTATTCCCGAAAAATGTTGTCGAAAAATATTTATGACGTACCCTGGAATGTGACCGGAAAGTCCAAAGTTCACGATATGACGCGGTTTTTGGCCCAACCGGACATGATCTCACAGATAAAAGATAATGTTCTTATGCCGCTTAAGGGATTGAACCTCGTAAGTTATTACGGATGCCAAATGGTTCGACCTCCCCGAATTACCGGATTCACCGATTATGAAAATCCCCGGACAATGGATCATATTGCAGAAGCTTTGGGAGCCAATGCTTTGGACTGGTCTTATAAGGCCACCTGCTGTGGTGCAAGCATAGGGCTCGGCAGAAGAGATATTCAACTTACCCTTTCGGCTCGTTTGATTCAAAAAGCGCGTCAGACTGGAGCAGAAGCCATTATCGTTTCCTGTCCTTTGTGCCAGGCCAATTTGGATATGGTTCAAACCGAAAAAGGGAGTCAAAAAGTTCCGATTTTTTATTTCACCGAGTTGATGCGTCTGGCTTTTGAAGGAAAAGCGTGCTCAATTAAAAATTTCCGAATGCATTTAACCGATCCCGGACCGCTTTTGCGAAAAAAAGCACTGATCGATTAAGATTAGAGGAGAAAATGATTCCTTTACAAAACAATCCTGTCGGAAAAATAATGATCGTGGGTGGGGGTATTGGCGGAATCCAGGCGGCTTTGGATTTGAGCGAGTCCGGTTTTTATGTTTACCTGCTGGATAAGGGCCCGACCGTGGGTGGTACCATGGCCCAATTGGATAAAACCTTTCCCACAAACGACTGTTCCACATGTATTCTTTCCCCCAAGCTGGTTGAAATTGCCGGTCATCCAAACATAGAGATCATGACATTTTGTGAGCTGCTGGATCTCGAAGGCGATCCCGGCCATTTTAAGGCTCATGTTCAGCAAAAGCCCCGCTATATAAACATGGAAAAGTGTATTGCATGCGGTCTATGCGCCGAAAAATGCCCCAAGAAAGCGCCTGATTTATTCAATACTGAACTTGGGAAGCGAAAAGCCGCATACATTCCTTTTCCCCAGGCTGTGCCGTTGAAATATGCTCTGGATCCGGATTACTGTCTTTATTTGACCAAACAAAAATGCGGCTTGTGCAAAAAAATTTGTCCTGTGGATGCAGTGGAATTTGAGCAGAAAATTGAAACTTTTGATGTGGAGGTTGGGGCAGTCATCCTCTCGCCGGGTTTTGAGCTGGCCCTGACCCAAAAAGACGGTGAGTACGGCTTTGGCAGGTATCCCAACGTGGTTACCTCCCTTCAGTATGAAAGGATGTTATCTGCCACCGGTCCTTATGAAGGACATTTGCGCCGGCCATCCGATGGAAAATCTCCCCGAAAAGTTGCCTGGATTCAATGTGTGATGTCAAGGGATATTTCCAGGAATCGTCCCTTTTGTTCTTCCGTATGTTGTATGCATGCAGCCAAGCAGGCCGTGCTGACACGGTCTCATCTTCCCGAATCCGAAACGGTCATCTACTTTATGGATGTTCGTGCTCATGGCAAGGGTTTCGATGAGTATGTGGAGCGGGCAGCCTCCGGGTATCAGGTACAATATCGGCGGTCCATGATTTCCCAGCTTTATTTGAACCCGCAAAAAGACAATCTTATCATTGAAACATTTGATCATCATTTAAACAACACCCAGGAAGAAGAATACGATCTGGTGGTGCTGTCAAGCGGTTTTCAGCCTGGACAGGGGTGGAAAACACTTGCAGACCGCCTGGGTGTCTCATTGAACCCCTATGGTTTTGCCTGTGGTGATTTTGATGAACCCGTTTCCACGTCCCGGCCGGGTGTTTATGTTTGCGGGGTTATAGAATCTCCCAAGGATATTCCGGAAACGGTTATTCAGGCAGGGGCCGCCGCTTCTGAGGCTTCGACCCTGCTATCTAATAGCAGGAAGTTTTTGAAAACTGATGAAAACAAATCGGCTGGTGAAGAAACCGATGAAGGGAAAGATGCGGAGCATATTTCCAAAGTGGGTGTATTTGTCTGCCATTGTGGCTCCAATATTGCCAGTGTTGTGGATATACCTTCCTTGTTGTCCGAAATAGAAAAGATTGAAGGGGTAGCGTTAGCCGAGGATTTAATGTTTGCGTGCTCGGCTGAAACCCAGGACAGGATTGCGGAAAGAATCAAAAAGCACGGTATAAACCGTGTGGTAATAGCCGCCTGTTCGCCCAAAACACACGAACCCCTGTTTCGCAAAACCCTGAAGCAGGCAGGCCTCAACCCATATCTTGTCGATATGGCCAATATCCGGAATCAATGTTCCTGGGTACATGCCAAAGATCCGAAAACAGCCACCGCAAAAGCCATGAACCTTATAAGAGCAGCAATTTCAAGAGCTGAAAAACTTGAGCCGCTTACCGAGGAAACTTACGAGATTGTCAACAATGCCCTGGTTATTGGCGGTGGTTTGGCGGGGATGACGGCTGCTTTGACGATAGCCGAACAGGGATTTGAGGTTCATCTTGTGGAAAAGACAGAACGATTGGGTGGATTCGCACGAAACCTGACCCACACCCTGGAAGGGCATTCACCCCCCAAATTGGCACGGCTTCTGGAAGACCGGGTGCGAAGTCACGACCGGATCACCCTTTATTTAAACAGTGAACTTTCGGAACATTCCGGTTATATTGGTGCTTTTAAGGGCACCATAACCAATGAACAAAAGGAGCATGAAATCAGTTACGGAGCCGCAGTGGTAGCCAGCGGGGGCAAAGCTTATCAGCCCATGGAATTCAATTGTGGGCAGGATGACCGGGTGGTTACCCAGGTTGAGCTGGCAAAACGGTTACAAAAGGATCCGCAATGGCCTAAACAGCTCAAAAGTATTGTGATGATCCAATGTGTCGGCTCCAGAAGTGAAACGTTTCCCTGGTGCAGCCGTGTCTGCTGTAGTGCCGCAGTGAAAAACGCCATTGCCATGAAAGAAATCAATCCTGATATTCAGGTGATTATTTTGTACCGCGATCTGCGTGCTTTTGGTTTCAAGGAACTCTATTATCTCAAGGCGCGCCGTCAGGGTACCCTTTTTTTTCGCTTTATTCCCGAAGAAACACCTGTGGTATATGATGACGGCGGTGATCTGATAGTTGATTTTACCGACCGAAGTTCTCATCAGGAATTCAGGGTAAAACCGGATATGGTTGTGTTGAGTGAAGGAATACATCCGGTTTCGGATAATGAAAAAATTGCCGGCATGTTGAAGCTGTCAAGAACTCCGGAAGGTTTTTTTCTGGAGGCCCACGTAAAGCTTGCTCCGGTGGAGTTTCCCACCGCAGGAATCTTTCTGGCAGGCCTTGCCCATAGTCCGCGGTTTGTCGATGAAGCCATCGCCATGGCTAAATGTGCTGCACAGCAGGCGGTAAAGATTTTATGCCGCGACAAAATGAAGACCTCACCTACTTTTGCAGTGGTGGATCCGGATTTATGTTCCTCTTGTCTTGCCTGCGTAAGGTTATGCCCGTTTGGGGCTCCGTTTATAAACGAGGACGGTGTTGCCCAAATTGTTCCCGCCAAATGCAGAGGATGCGGCATTTGTCCCAGCGAATGCCCCGCCAGGGCCATCTCGCTGAGGCACAGCACCGACGACCAGACTGTGTCCGAAATTGATGCCTTGCTGAAAAAAGCAAGCCTGGATATCTGAATTTAATCTCTTCGCAAAGCCTAAAATTATTCTGGTTATAACGGATTTGGGGGTGACTTGTTGAAGGAGTGCAAAAGCTGTGTTTTTGCATTTTTTTCTCGTTTCCAAGCTTTGCATGGGAAGGTATACATGTCTCTGCTATACCCCTTCTGACTGTGTAGGAGCTAAAAGTCTCCATGCGACCTGTCGAGGCTGCTCAGTCTCATCCCATGAATGGGATATCGGTTGTTCGATATCGATCAGTAGATCATCACCAGTTTGGGCCATTTTTTGGAAAGCCTCATCCCATCCGGCTCGGGGTTGCGAAACAGGGCGTATGATGATTTTATCGTTTTCAACTACGATATCGACATCATCAGATATCCCCGCCTGTTCAATAATTGGTTTAGGTAATCGAATTCCTTAAGAATTGCCGATTTTTACAATGCGCGTTTTCATCGGATACCTCCTTGAATCTTGTCGTGCCAACGTTGTAATTACATTCACTTTGGCTGTCAAGAAAAGCTTGGAGGTGAAGTTCGTTATCTTTGATCAGATCGCATGCCAACGACTTTAATCAGCGGTGGCGCCAATGAACTTGACGCGTCAGCGCCGCAGACGTTAACGCCATCCGCTGAATTATTTCGTTATATGCTTGATTGCATACGGTAAATTTGATATCTAGCCATTTCAATGAATTCATCGTATGTGAAGAAAACGGTGTTCCTTGTTTTGCTTAACTTTCGTCGTTCTTCAGCTGAAAACTCATTGCTATGCCCAATAATTATATATTTCGTAGGGTGAAGAACTTTGATTCCAAAAGTTTTCTGCACCCAATCTCTATTTACTTCTTGTTCCAGATACGCTTCATATTCTTCAGCTTGTGCAATTGCCTTATCGATTTCATAAGATGGATGTTTGCGGTTTTCCCCGCCAACCAGTGGTGTTGATTTAATGTAAGGCAATTTGAACTCTACAATATCACAAAACCCATCCATTCTTGTTGGCAAGAAATCTGGTTTGAGATCTTTTCTGTCGGTTTTATATTGCCATTTCAAAATCTTTTGTGGATTAAGCTCATGGAATCCAAATGAAATTTGGAGGATTAAGGAATTTTCTTCGAGATAATTTGTAATTGTAGTCTCAAGCGGTTTTGCTTTAACGAGTTGAATGAATTCATTTAAAATGCGATGCAGTTCTACATTGTATTTCGGGACTTTGTTGTAGATTAGGAACGTGGAAATAAATAATGCCCCCAAGATTGCGCCGGATTTTGATTCGTATTCAAGGCGCATTGAGGGGTGCATACTCATTGTCTGTGCCCTTCAATGCAACGCAGAATACGGGCCAAAAGACAAGCAAGATGGGGAGCATTATTTCTTGCCACGTCCCTTATTCTGGTTTTGGCTTAAAAAAGTGATATTGCACCTGGGTTGATGAAACATATCACAAAATTGGACTGAAAAATCCTCGGAGTCTTGTTCCTGCAGATAAATTAAAAAAACAGGCAGAATTCAATAAAAAACCCTGGAAGGGTTATATATTATAGCCGGTGGTTTTTAACCACCGGAGAATCACCCATCGAAAATAAGTCCCGGAGGGACGATGTTAATTTACTTTTCCACTATGTAGGTTTCAATAAGTTTCCCCCACTGTGTTATGCGTGGGTAAAGACCAGTTTGCTAAAGGGGGGAAACCTGAAACCTGAAACCAAATTCCCTGGCATTTAATTTTCGCAATAGATTCGAGATGATAAAACCGATCCCAAAACTGGGTGATTTTCATCACCCCAGGCTGAACCTACCGGCTTGGCCAGGTCAAAAATTCCGGTGTGTTTTTGATCCAATCATCGCCGCTGGGTAATACCCTGGCTGTTAAGCCGTACTGTCCTGCTTTATCACATCTTATGGCGCTTGTGTAAATATATTGCCCGTCGCTTTGACTTTCCTGCACGGTCATGATTTGTTTTATACCGCCGGTAAGTGTATCCACCGATTTTTGCTCGCCGTAAAAAAGTTCCACTTCCACTTCTTCCGGTTGCAGTTCCCCCAAATTAACAGCCGCAGTGATCGGTATTTTTTGACCAACCCGAAATGGTCCATCGGCATGCCGGACAGGGGGTGAAATTTTGATGTGACTCCACAGATTTTTTAACCTGTTGCGCTGGACAATGCGTTGCTGTGCTTTTTGGGCGTTGTTTTCCAAAAGATTATGGAAGTTTTTACTTGCAGGAACATAAAACTGGCTTTTATATTCTCCTATCATCCGGTGACTATTGAAGTATTTAAAAGCCATTTTCATGGATTCTTTCATCATGCCGAGCCATCTTGCAGATACTCCCCCGTTTTTTCGGTTATAAAAGCATGGAATAACGTCGTTTTCGAGAATATTGTACAAAGCCTGGCTTTCCAGAGCATCCTGATATGCATGATCTGAATATTCTTCACCGTTACCGATTTTCCAGCCAAGGTTTTCCGAGTATCCTTCACACCACCATCCATCAAGTGTGCTGACATTTAAAACCCCGTTGATGGCAGCTTTCATGCCGGATGTTCCGCAGGCCTCAAGCGGCCGCCGGGGAGTATTAAGCCAGATATCGGAACCCTGAACCAGGTGACGGGCAATATGCGGATCATAGTTTTCAAGAAAAATAATGCGATGACGCAAATCCGAATTTCGCGCAAAATCGATGATTCGTTTTATGATGGCTTTGCCTTCATGGTCCCTGGGATGTGCTTTGCCTGAGAAGATAAATTGGACCGGGAATTTTTCATTCATTAAGATGGATTCTAAACGGGCCGGATCATTAAATAAAATATTGGCGCGCTTATAAGAAGCAAATCGCCGTGCAAAAGCGATGGTCAGAGAATCCGGATCCAGAACCGAGGCAATGTCTTCCATAACCGCTCGGGTTTCATTGCGTTTACCGTATTGTTCAAGCATCATTTCCCGGCAGTTTCGCACCAGCCTTAACCGGCACATTTCATGAGCCCGCCATAATTCTTCGTCATAAATTTCATCGATATGTTTTGCATTCTCGGAAGTTCTTTTCTGAAGGTACCATTCGGGACCGATGTATTGTTCAAAAAGCTGAGAAAGTTCCAGGGAAATATAACTTGGCAGATGAACCCCGTTGGTGACGTGGGTAATGGGAATTTCCTCCGCGGGTCTTTGCGGCCAGATATGCGACCACATCCGGCGGGCCACATGGCCGTGCAGCTGACTTACTCCATTGCAAAACTGGGAAAGCCTCAATGCCAGGATAACCATGGACAATGGAGCATGCGGGCTGGAACCCGGAGGCTGACCCCAGGAAACAATCTCATCAACACTGATATTAAATATGGGTTCATAGTGTTTAAGATAAGCTTTGACAGGTTCCACAGGAAATTCATCATGGCCCGCTGCTACCGGGGTGTGGGTGGTGAATACCGTGGATCTCGGCACAATTTCAAAGGCAGTTTCTAAATCGACGCCATATTTTTTGATGATCTGCGCAATACGCTCGATGGCAGCAAAAGCGGCATGCCCTTCGTTCAGGTGGCAAACGGACGGAAATATTCCGATGGCCTGAAATGCCATCATTCCCCCAATACCCAGTACGACTTCCTGTGCCAGTCGAACGCTGTATTCTCCGGCATATAACCTGGAGGTGATTTCGCGATTTTCAGCAGAATTTGCAGATGTATTGGTATCGAGCAAATAAAGCGGGATTCGCCCAACATCTATTTTCCATACCATGGCATGAATATTACCGGTTGGACCGGGAATTGAGATGGTTATCTCCTCGCCGTTACTGTCTGTCACTTTTTCAACAGGAAGATGAAAAAGATTGGTTTCCGGATACTTTTCCTGCTGCCACCCTTCGTTATCGAGAATCTGCTTGAAGTAAGCTTTTCGGTAAAGGAGGCCCACACCTATTAAGGGGATAGCTAAGTTGGATGCGGCTTTCAGGTGATCACCGGCAAGCATCCCAAGTCCTCCGGCATAAAGGGGGAGGCTCTCATGAATTCCAAATTCCATGGAAAAGTATCCGGTTATATGCTCCTTGCCGAGGATTTCCTGCGAACGGTCAAAGGTTACACGTTTTTCGAACCGGGTTTTCACACGTTGTTGATGGGCCAGAAAACCATTATCCTTTGCAAGTTCTTCAAGACGCTCATTGGGTATTAACGTTAAAAATGCCAAAGGGTTTCGCCCGGAAGCTTTCCACAAGCGGGGGCTGATTCTGCGGAACAATTCAATGGCGTCTTTTTGCCAGCACCACCACATATTTCTGCTGAGGGTCTCCAAAAACGACAAAGGTTCCGGAATAGCCGGAAAAACCTGAAATGTTTCAAAACGCTCCATATATTGATTACCTTTTGTTCGAAAGTCTTTTTCTTATGTTATTCCTGAACTGAACGCTTCCGTAAGCATATAAGCGCCATTCCGGCCCACGCTGGAATGACGCTGAAAGCTTTTCCGAAAAGGAATCGTTCAAGCCGGGTTATTGTAGACAACCCGACAGACAATCGAACACCTTAGCATAATGAAATGATTATTACAACGCATTGGAGATTTAAACAGCAATTCTGATAATTCAATTAATGGGATAAAATTAAATATTCAAGCGGTTTCCATAATACATTTTTCGGAATTTGGAGCTATAAGGATATTTTCTTTTCAAAATTCGGAGACCTTCGAAAAACTGTTAAAAACTTGATCATTGCCTCGGAATACGGACTGAGTGCAAATGAAATATAGCTTTCTAGAAAATGTTTTTTGCTGCGTTATCGGTCGGAGATATACGAAAAAGTATGATCTCCTCCCTCTATCCTTGCCAAAAACATTTTCTGAAAAGCTATAGTTAACATTGAAGGCCATCAATATATCGGCAAGTCAAATCCGCTATCTTGGACAAAAATTCATAGCCTATCTGACCATTTGCCACAATCAGAGCCAATTGAAACTCAGACTGAAGCTGGCTCAAAGAGGTATTGTTTTATTTTTGGTTTTATTCTAATAAAAAGTAAGCGGCGAGTAATTTCAAAAATCAACCCAAATGAATGTAAATGAAGATTGAAATTCACCATCGGTTTGCCGATGTTTTTGCGCTCAAGCAATAGTTTGCGAGCCAGGAGGTAATGTCATGAGAGCATGGACTGGATTAAACGTAAAAGCGGAGGGAAACGGAATTTCCGAACCGCTCAGTTACCACGTCAATCTTCTGGGCACTTTGCTGGGCCAGGTCATTCGGGAGCAGGCCGGAGAAGACGTTTTTAGTCTGGTTGAAGATCTCAGAAACCGTTGCAAGGAATTGGAAAAGGTTTCTGACGAAACCGGCTACGGCGCAGTGGAGCGAAAAATCCGGTCGCTCAGTCTGGACAGTCTTTTCTGGTTGGTTCGTGCCTTTACCGCTTTTTTTAATCTGATCAATGAGGCTGAGAGACAGGAAATCATCCGAATCAACCGGGAGGATGAACAAACCGAAACACCTGAATCTCCCAGGGGTGAATCAATTGTGGAGGCGGTTTATGATTTTAAAAAGAGAGGGTTAAAACTGGAGGAAGTCTTGGAGCTGATCCGTGACGTGGATATTCAGCCGACTCTCACCGCTCATCCAACCGAGGCCCGCCGGGGATCAATCCTTTATAAGCAGAAACGGATTGCGGAACTGCTCGCCCGAATTCCAATCCGATGCGAGCTTTCCAACAGGGAAAAGGAGGATGTTTTTACCCAGATCTATCATGCCATCGGCCTTCTTCTGGCTACCGATGACGTTCGTCCCGGCAGGCTGGGGGTCATGGATGAGGTGGAAAACGGTTTATACTATTGCCGCCATGCTATCTGGGAAACGGTTTCCCGTATTTACCGGGATCTCAAGGAGGCAATTGAGATATATTACGAAAATACACCGGATCTTCCTCCATTTTTGCAATATCGCACGTGGATTGGCGGTGATCGGGACGGCAATCCCAACGTCACTTCCAAAGTTACCGCAAAAGCGCTCCGGGTTTACCGCACCGCTGCTTTGGAAGGATATCTCACCGCCCTGACCAACCTGTGGCAGGCTCTCAGCCTTTCTTCCCGGCGAGTGGCGGTTTCGGAAGAATTACTGAATTGTCTGGAAAAAGAATCTGAGATCCCGGGGCTGGATCCTGATTTTCTTCACCGATATCGATATGAACCCTATCGTCTCAAAATAACCTGCATGCGAAAACGGATAGAGGGGTTGTTTCAGGATCCTGAAAACAGAGACTATACCGCCCAGGACTTTATTGAAGATCTGGAGATGATCAATCGCTCTCTTAAAAAGAGCGGATTGGTAGACATGGGTACTTTTGGCCAACTTGCAGATCTGCTCATTCGGGCACGTGTCTTTGGTTTTCATCTCGTCTCGATGGATCTTCGGCAGCACAGTGGGGTCCATGAAAGAGCCGTTTCGGAGCTGTTTCATTTGGCCGGGGTGACGGATCGGTATATGGACTTGAGTGAGCCGGAAAAGCAGGACCTTCTGGAAACCGAGCTGCTCAATCCCCGGCCCCTGATTGGTGATGACGGGGAACTTTCGGAAGTTACCGCCGGCGTGCTTCAGACCCTGGAAGTGGCGCGAGATGCCATGGAACGAGATAAAAATGCAATCGGAGCTTACATTGTCAGCATGACCCACTCTGTGAGCGACATGCTGGAAGTGCTTATTTTGGCCAAGGAAGTCAATCTGTGGAAGATCCGTGACGGAGAAGTCATGTCTCCGATTGATGTGGTTCCGCTGTTCGAGACCATCTCTGACCTGAACCGCAGTGCGGAACTTATGACCGCAATATTTTCAAGCCGAATATATCGAATGCACCTGAAAGCCCGGGGGGATTTTCAGGAGGTCATGCTTGGCTATTCGGACAGCAACAAGGATGGTGGATACTGGATGGCCAACTGGGCCCTGGAAAAAAGCCATGAAACCCTGGCGGATGTTTGTCGTAAACAAAATATTCGGTTTGGATTTTTTCACGGTCGCGGCGGCAGTATAGGCCGGGGCGGAGGACGTGCCAACCAGGCCATATTTGCAATGCCCCCGGCCAGCCGAAACGGACGTCTTCGGTTTACCGAACAGGGTGAAGTGATCTCCTTTCGCTACGCCCTGTCTCCTATCGCCAGACGTCACCTGGAACAGATTGTCAACGCTATTTTGGGAACTGTTAACCAAATCGAGTGCGATATGGGATGCACTCCGAAAATGATAGAGATGATGTCAGCCATAGCTTCCCGATCTATGGCAGCCTACCGGGAGTTGGTAGAAAGCCCCGGATTCTGGGAATGGTTCAAGGAAATTACCCCTATAGAACAAATCAGCCATCTGCCCATAGCGTCGCGACCAGTGTCCCGCAAATCGGCCGAGGATGTGACTTTTGACGATCTCCGGGCCATTCCCTGGGTTTTTTCATGGACTCAGACCCGTTACAATTTGCCTGGCTGGTACGGTATAGGAAAGGCATTGGGAGATCTCATTGATGAGGACAAAGACAATCTCACCAAGTGCCGTGACATGTGGAAAAACTGGACGTTTTTCAAAACGGTTCTGGAAAACGCCCAGCGGGAAATGGCCCGAGCCAGGCTCAAAATATCAGCCCGTTATGGCGGACTTTCGAAACAAAGTTTCCACGAACGGATCGCTTTGGATTTCGAAAAGGCCCGGCAGTCCATTCTCGCTATTACCGGGCAGAAAGAACTGATGGATAATCACCCGGTTATTCAAAAGTCGATCCGATTGCGAAATCCATACACTGATGTGCTCAATTTGGT
>SKZT01000252.1 GCA_007127235.1 Desulfobacteraceae bacterium | reverse complement strand
CAATCGTGGGGCAAAAGTAACAGTAATCGGCGTTGAGGCGGGTGAAGTATCAGCCTACAACAGCGAAATAACCGCATTCGTCCAAAAATCGGTAACTGATGTAAATGTCGAAGATTTCGACGCGATGGTGATTCCAGGTGGTCAATCTCCCGACTGGCTTCGTCAGCATGAGGCAGTAGTCGAATTTGCCAAAAATTTTTTTGAGTCCGGCAAACTGACTGCGGCAATCTGCCATGGGCCTCAGGTGCTGGTGGCTGCAGGAGTACTCGAAGATCGCGCGGCAACCTGCTTTCCTGGGATAGCTGACGAGTTGAAAGAGGCCGGCGTGGATTACGAGGATGTTCCCGTAAAGCGTGACGGGAATCTCATTACCTCACGCATCCCGGATGACATCCCGGTTTTTTCTAAAACCATCGAGGAGGCGCTGATGGAATAGCAGCCGTTAAACACATACACACCAAACAGAAAAGATGCCGGAAATGTTCTGGAAAACGATATACCTGGTAAGCCTGTGGCTTGGAATTATGCTGGTAACAGGTGCAATGGGTGGCGCACTTGAAAAAGCCGATGCTTTAAAAGGTGCCGGGCCAGTCATTGCAAATACCGGCTCCGACATACAGGAGGAAGATATCCAGTGGTTTAGAGACCAGATGAGGATATCCGAAAAATACATCGAAGACCATGAGGGCGTGTGGGGAATGTCGTGGGCTCATTTTTTAACCATGGTTTTCCTGGTCGTATTTGCCATAGGTGCCCTCATACTGTCTTTTCAAAGGCAAAAAAGAACCCGGGAGATTTTGGAAATGATTCGAAAGGAGATAAAAAATGGTGATGCAGGTTGAATTCAACATATGAGGCATGATTGAATATGTGGAACGAAAAAAACATCAATATTTACATGGCTGTTTTTTTTGGTCTTTTGGTGATGGGAATTTTGTTTCACCAAAGCCAAACCTTCGCCGGAAGCGCTCTGGGCCACAGCTTGGGCATCATCGGCAGCATATTT
Source organism: Desulfobacteraceae bacterium (assembly GCA_007127235.1). Lineage (GTDB taxonomy): Bacteria > Desulfobacterota > Desulfobacteria > Desulfobacterales > SKZT01 > SKZT01. The sequence continues at coordinate 3,079 of SKZT01000252.1, read as the reverse complement.
ATTCTGATGACCCTGATTTATCCTTTTCGCAAACGAATTTTGAAAAAGCGGGGCAAGCAAAATCCGCTCAATAATCATATCAGATATGGCCTGATCGGAGCTTCGCTGGTAGTGATCCATTCTGCCCACAAATTTTCGAGCCTCATCGGTATATTGATATTCCTGTCACTTGTCCTGGTGGTATTAAGCGGCATTGTGGGGCGTTATCTTTTCAAAAAAGTGAACCGGTCCCTGAAAGAACTAAAACTGGATCACGATCTTTTGAAAAGCCGAATTAAAAGCCGGCAGCAGGAATTGCTCGCCATTTGCAAAATGGATGATTCAGACAGTATTACCGGCGGCGATATGACCGATAGTGAATCAGGGACACTATCTTATTCCTCAGACACCATACGCTTCTGCATCGGTGGCGGCGATATGACCGGTAGTGCATCAGGGGCACTATCGGCGTCTCCGGAAATAATGGACGAACGTGATCGGTGGATAGGTGAAGTCCGGGCACTTGCGGAAACAGAATATAGCATGAGGTTTTTTGGCCGGTTAAAAACCTCGTTTACCAAATGGCTCCGGATTCATCACATTATTTCTGTTTTTTTCTTTGCCATGATGATTGTTCATGTAATGACCACACTTTATTACGGGCTTCGTTGGCTGCCATGAAAAAGACAATCCTAAATGGTACAATTTTCGCTTTGATTGCGGGCTTTTCCATGTGGCTTTACACTAACGACAATGCTGCAAAGCCAGGTCCATTGAGCAGTGCACATGAATTCATTGCCGACTGTGAAACCTGTCACATTCCCTGGCAGGGGGTAACCGATGAGATGTGCCTGCAATGCCATTATTTCGATAATGTCGCCGCCTTAAAACCCCATCTACGGTTTCATGAAGCCGAAAAGCACTGCCTTGGATGCCACATTGAGCACAGGGGATATGCCGCAGATATATCCAAGGTTGATCATACATTGTTTCACCCGGAACTTTCATGCACCCAGTGCCATTTTGATGCACACGACAGCAAATTCGGAGATGACTGCCGTGCATGCCATGGCATTAGTACCTGGAAAATCGAGGGTTTCAGGCATCCTTCACGAGATAAACGAAATTGTCATCGATGCCATGAAGCCCCCGCCTCTCACTATGAGCCGGTCTTCTGGGAACAAATCCTGAAAAAGCACCAAATCGCCTTAGAGCGCGCCGAGGATGTACCTTTGGAAGAGTGCTGGAGGTGTCATACGACCTATAAATGGGGCCATATGATGATGGAGCATGATCTTTGACGAATTATGCAATCTAACCCCATAACCCAAGTTTGCCAAATTAAAGTTTAGATTCCCACGGGGAGCGGGTTTGACAAAAATTATGGTCACTACTGATTTTCTACATACAGTTTTCTGGGAAGTGGCATATCTTTTAGTTTCGGGTGCTTATAATTTTTTTTCTTGAGCCTTATAATCCGGATAAAATTCCGATTCTATTTATCCACGGCGCCGGCGGCAATCCAGCGGAATGGGCTTCGATAATTGATACCCTTGGTCGTCAACGTTTTTCAGTTCTAAAACTCTATATCCCCACAGGAACCCGGTTCGGTGGAAACCGGCCCTCCCTTGCACCTCTCGGTCTTTATCTCAGCCGCCCATGATTTAACACTTTCTTTCAAAAAGGCCATTGTCTCCTCATTGTAACATTCGATAGAAATCGAGGTATATGAGGATATTACCGCCTTAAGCGGTGGAATGTGTTTAATGTTGTCCCATGTTGTATCCGTCTCGGTTTCAGCATTTACTACTATAAAGACCAGATGCTCTCCATGGCCCCTATTTCAACTTGCTCATCTTTTAACCATTGGCTATAGCGCTATAGATTGTGCGAGGCTAAAAAGATCAGCATGAAAAGGAAGATGTACAGCGGAAATATAGACGTTAGTCCTCGTGGTCTCTATGATACTTTCGATATGTATGGTTGAGTTTTTTAAGCTTCTCGGGACTCATGAATAGGATAATTATGGTTGAACGGTAAACTCACCAGAAGACAGGGCAATGATGGTTCAATTTGGAAGGTCGCTTCGCCCTGGTGTTGATGCTGTAGTTGTGTGTGGACTGGTATTATTGACTTAGCTTTGAGCTGGCAATACGATTAAGGCTGATACCGGATTCAGCAGCCTGAATAGCTAACTTTCGATGAACATGAGGGGGAATCCTCACCATAAACTTTCCACTATACTGCTTGCATGCTATCGGTTCAGGAATTTTTTCGTTATTTTCACCCATATCACATATAACCTCTGCCACCATCTTCCGGATACCCTTTAAAGCTTTCTCAGGCGTGTCGGCCAACCAGCTCAAACTCGGAAATTCAGCACATAGTCCTATATATTCATTATCCTCTTCAGACCATGTAATCCTGTATGTATATTTATCATTTTTTTTTGCCATGATTGACCTCCAGTTTTTCAATAGCCAAAAGAACCAGTTTAACCTGATATGTTTTGGCCTTTCCTTTAGCGTTTTGAATATTTACTCGTGGATCACCCTCCCATGGAGTTTTGCAAATTCGATGGCTGCTTTTTTTCTGCCGGGGTCCGCCAAAATAATGGTCACAAATCTTGCATAAGTCAGAATAACGAACATCTTTGGGATTCCGCCGTATCTTTTCAAGCATGTCATCGATTTTTACCATATTAATATAATATCAATAATGATACCATAGTCAACAGGTGGAAGCATTTTTATGACACACAACTTTACTTATCAGCCGGGTGGCTTTGCGTCAGCTGAATAATCTTTGTTGAACGTTTCGGATGTTTGGCACCGGGAATAAAAGTCGAATTCATTAAACAGTCGTCGCTTCCGGCGTCCGCCATGAAACGGTTTTCATATGTTTTTTTTGACAATTTAATTTCACACATATTTCTTGTATACTGAAAATCAGCCAGTCCGAAAATCGGGCTTCAAAACACGCATAAGTCTAAAAGTATTGTTATTTTAGTCACGCCCCTGGAAGGCCTCCATTTTTATATATTGCCAAACTGGGACGATGGTTCTGTCGTGATAACCCATTAACAGACACGTTACAAATT
>SKZT01000010.1 GCA_007127235.1 Desulfobacteraceae bacterium | reverse complement strand
CTGGGAAATCAGGTGGTTTTCCGAAAACTTCTGCCCTCCGGAAATGCTTCATGGGCAAAACCGAAGCAACCCTGGCCTGATGATATCAGTAAAATTCTGAACCATCTCAATGTTGACAACCTTTACGGGCACCAGGCGGATGCTGTTGATGCTATCCGGTTGGGTAAAAACATTGTTGCCGCCACACCCACTGCCAGCGGCAAATCCCTTATTTATAATCTGCCGGTTATTGAGAATATCCTTGGCGACCCAACTTCCAGAGCACTTTATATTTTTCCGTTAAAGGCCCTTGCGCAGGATCAGCTTCGGGCTTTTAAGCAGATGACCTCCGTGTGCAGGAAAATAAAACCCACAGCCACCATTTATGATGGTGATACTTCACAATATAAACGAAAAACAATCAAAAACAATCCCCCCAACATTATCATGACCAATCCGGAAATGCTTCATCTGTCTTTTCTGGCATACCATCATGGCTGGAAGGGATTTTTTCCTTTTTTGAAATACATCATTATCGATGAAGTTCACACCTACCGGGGGGTAATGGGTTCTCACATGGCACAGGTTTTCCGTCGCCTTCTACGAATTTGCAAAAATTATGGAGCAAAGCCCGTGTTTATATTGAGTTCAGCTACCATTTCAAATCCGGGGCAGTTGGCCCGGCAACTCACCGGCCTTGAATTTTCCACCATTACCAAAAGTGGTGCTCCCTGTGGGAAGCGACATCTGCTGTTTATCAATCCCATGGAAAGCCCATCACACACCGCTATACTCTTGTTGAAAGCAGCTCTTCACAGAGGTCTTCGCACCATTGTCTATACGCAGTCCCGAAAACTGGCCGAATTGATTGCTGTATGGGCAGGAAGCCGGTCCGGACGATTTGCCCAACGCATTAGTGCCTACCGTGCGGGTTTTTTACCTGAAGAACGGAGGGAAATTGAGGCCCGGCTGAATTCCGGAGAGCTTTTGGCGGTGATTTCCACCAGTGCGCTGGAGCTGGGGATTGATATCGGAGATTTGGATCTGTGCCTTCTGGTGGGCTATCCAGGGTCGGTGGCCGCAACCTGGCAAAGGGCCGGAAGAGCCGGCCGAAACGGGCAGGATTCCGCCATGGTATTGATTGCAGGGGAAGATGCTCTCGACCAGTATTTCATGAGAAACCCTGAGGATTTTTTGCAACGTGAACCTGAGGCTGCTGTGATCAATCCCTATAATCCGGCAATCCTTCAAAGTCAGTTGTTATGCGCTGCGGCAGAACTTCCATTGAATACAAGTGAAAGTTATATCTGTGAATCGCCTGTAAAAAAAGTCATTGCAAAACTTGAAAATACCGGAGAGCTGGTGAGAAGTGCCGATGGTTCCGAGCTGTTTTCCCGTCAAAAAATGCCGCATCGCCATGTGGATTTGAGGGGATCAGGAGCCAGATATTCGATCATTTCCGATAGAACCGGAAAAAACAAAGGTGAGATCGACATGTTTCGCGCATTTAAAGAAACGCATCCCGGTGCGGTTTACCTTCACCAGGGAGAAAGTTACATTGTCAACCACCTGGATATCGAAACCCAAACCGTGAAAGTCACCAAAGCCAATGTAAACTACTATACCCGTGTCAGAGGCAACAAAGAGACTGAAATTCTGGAAGTTCTTAAGGAAAAACAGGTGTTGGGTGCTGCCATTTCCCTGGGAAGGCTCAAAGTCACCGAGCAGGTTACGGGCTATGAAAAATGGAGCACTCACGGCAAGCGAAAATTAAACATCATTCCATTATCCCTGCCGCCTCTGACTTTTGAAACCGAAGGGATTTGGATAAAAATTCCTCCCCCGGTCCAGCGCCGTGCGGAAACCAAGCAGCTTCATTTCATGGGAGGAATTCACGCCATTGAACATGCGGCCATCGGTATTTTTCCGCTGCTGATCATGACCGATAGAAATGATATGGGTGGTATCTCCACTTCTTTTCATCATCAGGTGGGATGTGCCGCTGTTTTTGTTTATGACGCCAACCCCGGCGGTGCCGGATTGTGCCGGCAAGCCTATCTTAAAGCAGATTCACTGGTAAAATACACCTTGAAAACAATCGACACCTGCCCCTGCGAAACCGGATGCCCATCGTGTGTCCATTCCCCCAAGTGCGGTTCTGGAAATCGACCCATCGATAAGGAAGCCGCCGTATGGATTCTCAACAAAATGGTAAACTCGAAAGAAAAAATGCCCATGAATGCCCCTGCCATACAAGTCACCACCCAAGAATCAATAGCTGAAAACCCAATTGCTCAGGTCACCGCGGATAACCTCCACTATGGTGTATTCGATCTTGAAACCCAGCGTTCTTTTCAGGATGTGGGTGGATGGCACAAAGCCGATAAAATGGGAATCAGCTGCGTGGTTCTGTATGATTCACACAAAGATGAATATCTCGAATTTCTTGAAAATAGAGTGCCCGATTTTGTTGAACACCTCCAAAAACTGCCACTGGTGGTCGGTTTTAATATCAACCGGTTTGATTATCTCGTCTTAAAAGGCTATACCGATTTTGACTTCACCAAGCTAAACAACCTGGATATTCTGGAACATGTTCAACGCCGGCTCAACTATCGATTATCACTTGATCATTTGGCCAGAGTCACCCTGGGGTCTGAAAAAAGCGCCAACGGTCTTTTGGCCCTTAAATGGTGGAAAGAAGGAAAAATCAAAAAGATTCTAAATTATTGCACCCAGGACGTCCAATTGACTCACCAACTGTTTTTGTTCGGAAAAAAACATCAATATCTGCTTTTTGAAAATAAACTCGGAAAAAAGGTCCGGCTTCCTGTATTCTGGTAATAAGCTGCCTGACATTTCACTTCTTTAACGGCTGGATATCACATCCTGTGGGGTTCAGCCCCCAAAACAGCACAACATATGGTATTTGTTTTCCCTTGACATACAATCTGATTTTTTGTAGATATCGAATGATATCAAAGTTGAGCGAGTCTTAATTGAATATAAAAAGCGGGTTATGGGAAAAAAGAAAAAAAAGAAAAAAACTTCAAAGAGCAAGCCTCATCCTGATGCCAATTTAACAGTAAAACAATTGGTCATTAAAGGTTCCCAGCTTTTGAGCCAGGGAAATGCCAGGGATGCGCTTGAATTGTTCAAGCAGGTGGAAAAAAAGACAGGCCGTAATGAAGAAATCGATTCATGCCTGTTCAGTGCTTATCTTGTTCGTCAGGAGCAGCTTTTTGAGAAAGGACTTGTAGCCGAGTCCGAAGCTGTCAAAAAGGAGGTTTGTGAATATTTCCCGGGTATTGAAAAAGTCAGTGAAGAACAAATGGCTGCCTACCTGAGGTGTTGTTCTGCCGAGGGGGCGTTTAGCGCATATCGGTATTATATTTCAAAAAAGGGGACTTCAACGTTACTGGAGGGGCCTTTGGCGGATCTGCTCTTGCAGGGGCAAGGCTGGCAGTATCTGGATGGTATTGATTCATCCATACCTTTGGTTCGCGATAGTGAAGTGATTAAAAAAGCCATTCCCCTGATGGAAAAGGGGCAATGGGAAAAAGCTTTGGAAGCCCTGGGCTCAATTGCCCGATTGTCACCGTTTGCTCCTGTGAGGATGTTTTGCAGAGCAATGGTTGCTTTTTACAAGGAAGATGACAAGGCTTTTGTGCGTTCAATAGCCATGATACCGGATGATTTTTTCTTGAAACCTTTGTTGGATGCATTGGAATTGACAATTACGGAAACAAATGATGAACCGGCTAAAATCAAAGCGTTTCAATATGTTGATTTCTTATACGAAGGGGCTTTAGATTCTGAAAATAAGGCGCGGGAGCTTTTTTTTGAACTCAACCACAAGCAGGCTGTATCCTGTGCCAACAAAGTTAAAATGCTTGCAAAATCAATATATCCGGAAGATGTTGATGTTGCAATCATCGAAATCCTCCATATTTTGCGGAATTTATTTTTTGATGAGCGTTTTCAGGAAAACCAGTTTAAAAATTTAACCAAAAAAGTGCTTCCTAAAAACAAGGCAGAACTGATGATAGCCAAGTTTGCGTTTTTGGCATCAAATAAAGCATTATCTCATGCCGGTCGATATCTTGAAGTTCTGCCCATTGAATTTCCTGATGTTGAGGAAAAAAAGATAGCCCATTCTCTTATTCTGCAAAATACCATAAAGGCAGCACTCAAGAAAAATGGTGATTCCGGTGAATGTGTGTTTGAAAACATGTTTCATTGGGCTGGGTATAAAAGCCTTTTGGGGGTTAAAAGCAGCGACAGGGATATGATACCTGTTGAAATACTCCAAGAAAGTATAAGACTTGATCCGGACAATCGTGCCGGATACGAACTTTTATCCCGGCTGCCTCTTTACTCAAGAGATGCAAAAAGCACTGCCGAAGATATATACCTGTCCATGATGAAGCGTTTTGCTGATGATCCCTACCCCTGTCTGGAGCTGGCAAATCTTTATTATTCCAAAAATGCCTTCCGCAAAGCTGAAAATGTACTTCAGATAGCCATGAAGCGTGCTCCCCATGACAATCGCGTACTGGATCGCCATGCTTTGGCCCTTGTGATTTCGGCAGAAAAAAATCTGAATAGCGGAAGATATCACTTATCATGGCCGGATCTTGAAAAGGCGCATAAGCTTGAGCGCAGAAAACATTCGGTTTTGGTGGCAGCCAAGCGTGCACTTCACAGAAATATTGCCGAACATGAAAGCATAGAAGATGCAATCGACAAGGAGACCCAAAACTTTTCAATTGGTGAATATCTAAGAACTTTTGGCATCGTTTTAATAGATCTGGAAGGCGGGAAAATTAAAAACAACACCACCGTACTCTCAGAACTCAGAAAAAATTTTAAAAAGAAAGTAAAGCAGGTATCACAGCTGTCATCAACAGAACTTATAGCTCTGCTTACACCCCTTGACAATCAATATACCACACTGCTGCCCTCTGTTAGTGTGGCTGCGCTTTTTACAAAATATTACCCGAAAATACTCAGCGGGCTCTCCGACGAGGATTTGCTTACGGTTATTGATCGGGGACTGGAACCCTCTCTTTTTCCCATACTCAGCAAGGAACTTCAACACCGTGCCAGGAAAAGCCGAGGCTCAAAATCCCTCATTTTTGAATTTTATATGGCGGTTATCGAACACATGAGCGGGCAGGCCGGAGTTGGAGATCGCTTCCTTGGTATTATCAACCGAGCTTCCGAAAAAGAACGAAAAAACCTCGAAGCTGCCTCCCATCGATTGGCATTTCATGCGAAAGGGGATTTGCGAACAGCCTTACAGAATTTCGATTTTGAAATCCTCAATCCCATTTTTCCCAAGCCCAGCTTTGGGCAGTTGATGGAAATATTGGAGCAGTTAAATAACCAGGGAGGTAGGGTGGATTCGATTCGCAAACTTTTCGAACAATTACCCGGCTCGTTTGATCCGTCCATGGAGGACATGATTGATTTCTTGGATGATGATGAAGATGATGAACTATGGGAAACGGCCGAGGAATTGGAAGATATGCTTGATGAATCGGGTATAAGAGATGCTCCTGAATCTTTGATTAAGGATTTTAGAAATCATATGAGATCCTCGCCTAAAAACCGCCGTTATTTCGATGATTTGGCCTCTGAATTAAAACCCATTGCCGATGAATTAACCCGGGAAGCCCAAATTTTTCTGTATGGTAAGACTTTGGCTTAAGGGTGTTGACTGAAAAACAATTCTGCCATCTTGGCTTGAAAAATAAGGTAACAGAGCATGCTGAAACATTTTCTCACTTTGGATATTTCACCCGATGCATCGGATAAACAAATCCGGGAGGCATATCTTCATCTCATAAAAAAACATCCTCCTGAAAAGGACCCGGTGAATTTTCAAAAGATTAATGGTGCATACGAGGCTGTTAAAGATAAGCGCAGCCGGGTTCGAACCCGCATTTTTTTTTCTACGACAGTAAAAGATCCCGAGCAAAGCCTTCTGGAATTGGCCAAATCTCGAAAAATACGTCGAAAAAGTGCCGGATTGAACAAGCTGATCAAAGCGTGCCATGCGGTTCAAAAAGAATTTAAGGGATCAATGTGACTAGTTTCAAGTTACGCTTAAAGTACTTTATAAAATGGTTTTTCAGGCGAATTGATGAAGAAATTCTTCTACCCTTACTCACATGGTTTTGGAAACTTCTATCCCGGAAAGTTGCGCCTCAAAGCCAAGCACTGAAAATGGGCCATGCAGGTTGGAAAACTGAAACCCTGGAGGATTTCAGGCAATGGCTGGCTGAAATCCCGGATACAAAACCCCCTTCCGAGTCGGCTACACCGGATTCCTGTGACCTGTTTACACTCCTTTCCGAGTTTTCAGCACTCCGGCAGGAAATTCGACTGCAAAACCGCCACCTGACTAAATCCAAGACTACCATGGATGATGTCTTACCAATTTTGCAGGATTCGGCACAACTTTTTAAAGCCAAATCACACCAACTCGATTTGATGCATGAAAAAATCCGGTTATCATGCGAGAAAAAAACAGTCACACACTTTTTCGATGTCCGGGATGCACTCGTTCGGGGAAAATCAGCTCTTAAAAAAATTGTAGAAAACAAAACATTTCTGCGGCCACTTCCGAAAGGTATTGATGGCGCCCTTGAAGGTTACGAAATGGCCATCCGTCGAATGGATAAAGCTCTGCTGGCTTTGAATGTCCAACCTATTGAGACGGTGGGCCGGCCTTTTGATCCCAAAACCATGAAAGCCATAGATAAAAAAAAACAGTCAGGTGTTGATACCGGGATTGTCATCGAAGAAGTATCCGGAGGATTTATCCGGGGTGATGAAATTTTAAAAACAGCCCACGTCATTGTGGCTCAGTGAAGAATTTAAGGGAGTAATAGATATATATGGAAACTATTGTTGGTATTGATTTAGGCACTACCAATTCTGAAATCGCCTTTATAATCGATGACAGTGCAGAGATCATCAAAGACGGAGATACGGGGATTATGCCTTCGTGTGTTGGGCTCAACGGTGATGGTAAAGTCATTGTAGGACACGAAGCCTTGAACCAGGCAATTGTTGCCCCTGAAAAAACGGTACTTTCTGTAAAACGGCGTATGGGTTCAGATGAAAAAATTCAACTGGGTGATAAAGCCTACTTTCCCCAGGAAATTTCCGCTTTTATTTTAAAAGCACTCAAAACAAGGGCTGAACGTCAACTGGGAAAACCTGTCGAGAAAGCGGTAATTACAGTCCCTGCCTATTTTACCGATGCTCAGAGGCAAGCGACACGTGAAGCCGGGTTTATTGCAGGACTTGATGTGGTCAGAATTATCAATGAGCCCACTGCCGCTTCCCTGGCATACGAAAGCATTCATGCAGAGGACCGTACCATTCTCGTTTATGACCTGGGTGGGGGTACCTTTGATGTGTCAATCGTCAAGATTGAAAACGGCATCATCGAGGTTCTTGCCAGCACCGGTGATAACCGTTTGGGGGGGGATGATTTTGATGCCAAGATTGTCCGGCGGCTTGCGGATCATATTCAAAACGAACTGAAACTTCCCATACAGGACAATCCACTGGTGATGGCCCGCCTGAAACAAGCTGCTGAAAAAGCAAAAATCGCTCTTTCATCTTCTCCTTTTGTCACTATTGAGGAAGATCACATTGGCAAGCGGTTTTTTAAAGATATCCATTTGAGTTATGAACTATCCCGGCGGGATTTTGAAAGTATGATTGACGAAGAGCTTTCCCGAACCATGGATGCTGTCAGCAAAGCCCTGAAAGATGCAGGCCTGATGCCTTCACAAATTGACAAGGTGATTCTTGTGGGTGGATCCACACGAATTCCCACAATAGCTACCATGCTGGAAGAAAAAATCGGCCAGACACCTCACGATGAAATTGATCCTGATCTTTGTGTGGCTTTGGGTGCCGCCATTCAGGCCGGCCGAGAAATGGGCATTGACCACACGAGTATCCTTTTGGATATTACTCCCTATACCTTTGGTACGTCAGCACTGGATGTTGTAGATGGTATACCGTTCGGGGAAGTTTATGTTCCCTTGATTCGAAGAAACACGAAACTTCCTGCATCTCGAAGTGAAGTATTTTATACCCTTTACGATAAACAGGAAGCTGTTGAAATCAAAGTGTTTCAGGGAGAAAGTTCTGTTGTTTCGGAAAATGTGCTTATCGGAAATTATATGTTCAAACTCTCCAAACTTCCGGAACACAGCGAGATTATAATGAAAATGGATCTGGATCTTAATGGTATTCTCAAAATGCGGGCTGTTGAGAAGAAGACCGGCAAAAATATCGATGTCATAATCGAAAATGCCATGAGGCAATTCAGCGAAAAGGAACTGGATGAATCCAAAAAAAGACTGGAGCGCCTCTGGGATACTCAAGCAATCCAGTTCGATGAGACTGTTGAAGACGAGGCGGAAATTTCAGAGGCATCTCAAAAGCCGGGTATTTCGGGTGAGTACGCCTGGCTGATAAAACAAGCCGAGGAAAAGCTTGATTTGGCAGCTAAGGAAGACAAGGATGAAATTATTAATTTGATGGAAGATCTCAAAGATGCCCTCGATAAAAATGATCACGAAAAGGCCGGGCAAATCTCAGAGGAACTGGAGGATATTTTATTTTATATCGGTTAGGAAAAATTCGTTAGATATATGCTCAAACGCTGTCCCGCCTGCAAGGCGAAATATACTGGCAAATCCCTGTGCCACCGTTGCGGTCTTGAGTTGTCAAAATTGACTGATATTCTGCGGCAGGCTGATATTCATTTGGCCCTGGCCCGATTTGCGTATTTGAAAAACGACTTCCCAGAAATGCTTTTTCACGCTCAGCGGGCTTTGTCTTTACGCCGGACCCCGGTTACACTTCAGGTAATGGCCTGTGCTGCAATGCTGAATCAGAAATTTGAAAAAGCTCTGGCACTTCAACAAGAATTGCAAAGTTTAGAACAAAAAACCCTTTAGGAATAACCTGGTTATAAAGGATTAGGGCGTGACTTGTTGAATGAGGAGTGCAAAAGCTGTGCTTTTGCATTTTTTTCTTGTTGCCATGCTTTGCATGGGAACTATGGTTTTGTTATTTGGGTTCATAATTTTATGCCGAAATTTTTTATCGGCCGACAACCTATATTTGATCGAAATCTGCGTATTTTCGCTTATGAATTGCTTTACCGGCATGACAATAACAACCGGGCTGTGATTACAAACGGTGAAAAAGCCAGTGCGGAAGTGATGTTTAATTCCCTCATCGAAATTGGTCTGGATAGGTTAGTGGGCAATCACAAAGTCTTCTGCAACTTTACCCGTGACTTTTTAATCAAAGGAGATGCCATCGCCTTTGCATGTAAACAGGTGGTTATTGAGGTTCTCGAAGAGGTTTTACCGGAACCCAAAGTACTTGATGGCATTCGCAGCCTGAAACACATGGGACATTTAATAGCATTGGACGATTTTGTGGTTTCTGATGAATTAATTCCTTTGGTGAAACTTGCCGATATCATCAAAATCGATGTAATGACGCAATCCCGTAATAATATTTCCAAGCAGCTGTGCTGTCTCAGGCAGATTAAACCTCTGAAATTTATTGCCGAAAAAGTTGAAACCTACGATGACTTTACCTTCTGCCGTGACCTGGGTTTTGATTATTTTCAGGGCTATTTTTTCAGCAAGCCTAAAATTGTTTCAGGGCAAAAAATGCCTCCCGGCCGCATGGCCTTGTTGCGCTTGCTCGCAGAACTTCAACAGAGTGATATTGATATAGAAAAACTCCAAAAAATTATCGAGACCGATGTCAACCTGAGTGTTAAGCTTTTGCGCCTTCTCAACTCCAGTTTTTACAGCCTTGTATCAAAAGTCAGATCGATCCGTCAGGCCATTGTCTATCTTGGAATGCAGAATATACGCAACTGGGCTAGTTTGGTTGCCATGGGAAGTGTTGATGACAAACCCCGGGAATTAATGACCATGTCACTGGTGCGAGCCAAAATGTGCGAGTTGCTCTGTAACACTGAAGATAGTGAAACCAGAGGGATGTTTTTTACAGTGGGGTTATTCTCTTTATTGGACGCCGTATTTGACAGGCCCATGGAACAATTGTTGAAACATTTACCCTTGACCGAAGAGGTTAACTTCGCATTAACACACCGGCAGGGATTACCGGGACAGGCTTTGCGCTGTGTAGAAGCCCATGAGCGGGGGGACTGGGATTTCATCCAAGGAACTGATTTTGATAAAAACCTGTTTGCAGATGCCTATCTTGAAGCTTTGGACTGGACGCGATCAATATAACCTGTAAAATAAGGATAGCCTAATGATCAAAATTAACGAAAACTATCTCAAATTAAAAGCATCTTATCTGTTTGCGGATATTGCCAAACGGGTGGCTGCTTTTCAGGATGCAAATCCGGACAAGGAAATCATCAGGCTGGGTATCGGTGATGTCACCAGGGCACTTCCAAAAGCCTGTATCGGAGCTTTTCACAAGGCTGTGGATGAAATGGCGTCGGATGCCACCTTCAGAGGATACGGCCCAGAGCAGGGTTACCCTTTCTTGAGGGAAATAATTGCCCGTGAGGATTACCAAACCAGAGGAGCCGATATCAGCCCCGAGGAAATTTTTATCAGTGACGGCGCCAAATGCGATACCGGAAATATTCAGGAAATTTTCTCAACAGATATTACTGTGGCCATTCCTGACCCTGTATATCCTGTCTATCTGGATACCAACGTAATGGCCGGCAGGACCGGCCATTTCAATGAAGGACGATATGAAGGTATCATTTATCTGGAAAGCACCAGTGAAAACGGGTTTATACCGGAACTTCCAAAAAAATCGGTGGATCTGATCTATTTATGTTATCCAAATAATCCCACCGGAGCAACTATTACCAAACAGCAGCTGGCTGACTGGGTCCGTTATGCGATAAAAAACAAAGCTTTGATTTTATATGATGCGGCTTATGAAGCTTTCATCCGGGAAGATTCACTTCCCAGGACCATCTATGAGATTGAAGGAGCCCGGGAGGTGGCTATCGAATTTCGAAGCTTTTCCAAAACAGCCGGATTCACGGGTACCCGCTGTGCTTTTACCGTTGTGCCAAAAACCTGTAGGGCATATGACCGCCATGGTGAAAAACATGCCGTTCTTCCATTATGGAACAGACGCCATGCCACCAAATTCAACGGGGTTTCCTATCCGGTTCAAAAAGCTGCCGAAGCTGTTTACAGCCCGGATGGCAAGGCCCAGATCAAAGAATTGACCGATTATTACATGAAAAATGCTCAATTGATTTTGAACAACATGACCCAATTGGGATACGAGTGTACCGGCGGAAATAACTCGCCTTATATCTGGATCAATGGAAAACGGGACTCCTGGGAATTTTTCGATATGCTGCTAAACAAGGCCGGCGTGGTTTGCACCCCCGGAGCCGGTTTCGGAAAGTGTGGTGAGGGATACATTCGTATCAGTGCATTCAATAGTTTCGAAAATGTGCAAAAAGCCATGGAACGAATTTGCCGGATTGCCTGGTAAAAAAACTTGACAATTTATCATATGACTGATATCTTCTTTTGAAATCTAAAATAAATTCAGGTTTATATGAAAAAAATTTTCGCCATTATCAGCATTGTAGTACTTATTATCGGTCTCGTAGTAGGGATACTTCCCTGCAAAGAGAAACGGCTGGTAATGGCATAAATATTTAAAGAATATAAAAAAATCGAATCCGTTATCAGCCCTAAAAAGGACTGGTAACGGATTTTTTTGTTTAAAATTAAATCAGAAAGGAAATCTCATGGAGTTAACCGGCGCGCAAATCCTGATCAAATTGCTGAAAGAAGAGGGGGTTAAAACCATATTCGGCTATCCCGGTGGTGTGGTAATTGACATTTATGACGAATTGATGAAATCGGATATTCGCCATATACTGGTTCGGCATGAACAAGGGGCTGTACATGCGGCCGACGGTTATGCGCGGGCAAGCGGCGGTGTCGGTGTGTGTCTGGTGACTTCCGGTCCTGGTGCCACCAACACGGTAACCGGTATTGCATCGGCATACATGGACTCCATTCCGCTGGTGGTGTTTACCGGGCAGGTGCCGGTGCATCTGATTGGAAACGATGCCTTTCAGGAAGTCGATATTGTGGGAATTACCCGCCCTTGCACAAAGCACAATTTTTTGGTCAAAAGAACTGAAGATCTGGCAAAAACCGTTAAAGAGGCCTTTCATATTGCCCGTTCGGGACGTCCAGGGCCTGTTTTGGTGGATATTCCCAAAAATGTATCTGTAACCAAAATCAAGTATAAAGCTCCGGGCCCGGTCAAGATGAGATCTTACAATCCTACTTGTAATCCCAACAAACGGCAATTACAAAAAGTGTTGGAATTGATCAAGGCCGCGGAAAGACCTGTGATTTTTGCAGGCGGAGGTGTGATTTTATCCAAGGCGCCGGAAGAATTGACAAAACTGGCCAAAAGAACGCAAATTCCTGTAACCACCACGCTTATGGGACTGGGTGCTTTTCCGGGAACAGATCCTCTCTGGCTGGGCATGATCGGTATGCATGGCACTTATCGGGCCAATATGTCCACGGCCCATTGTGATCTTTTTCTTTCAGTCGGTGTCCGTTTTGATGACCGGGTTACCGGCAAAACCGATACTTTTGCATCACAGGCAAAGATTGTTCATATAGATATCGATCCAACATCCATTCGTAAAAATATTCCGGTCACTGTGCCGGTGGTGGGAGATTGTAAATGTACTCTGGAGGAACTCAACCGGATGCTTGAGGGAGTCGACCTGGGAGACTTGGACAAAAAACGAAAACCATGGCTCGACCAGATCCAGGCCTGGAAGGACACCAAGCCCCTGGCCTATGAACAAAAGGACATCATTAAGCCCCAGTATGTGGTTGAAAAATTATATGAGCTGACTGAAGGAAAAGCAATTATTACCACAGAAGTGGGTCAGAACCAGATGTGGGCCGCTCAATATTACCATTTTGACAAACCCAACCATTTTATTACCTCGGGGGGCCTGGGTGTTATGGGCTTCGGACTCCCTGCGGCTATCGGCGCTCAGCTTGCCTGCCCGGATCATATAGTGGTCGATGTTGCCGGTGATGGAAGTATCCAGATGAATATCCAGGAAATGGCTACAGCGGTTCAGTGTAATCTGCCGGTGAAGGTGGTAATTTTAAATAACGGTTATCTCGGGATGGTGAGACAGTGGCAGCAACTTTTCTATGACAAGCGCTATGCTTGTACCTGCATGGAACATGCCCCCGATTTTGTCAAGCTGGCCGAGGCTTATGGCGCCAGCGGCTTTCGGGCCACCAAACCTGAAGAGGTCGAATCGGTTCTAAAAAAAGGTCTGTCAACACCTGGTCCGGTGATTATGGATTTTGTGGTGGAAAAAGAGGAATGTGTTTACCCCATGGTTCCGGCAGGTGCCCCCATTACTGAAATGTTGCTGGTTTAAAACAGACAAGGAGTTTTAATATGCTGGATGCGGACAAACATGTGCTGTCAATTCTGGTGGAAAATCAACCTGGTGTGCTTTCAAGGATCTCAGGTCTTTTCAGCGGAAGAGGCTTTAACATCGAAAGCCTTTGCGTTGCAGTTACAACAGATCCCACGGTTTCCAGGGTCACCCTGGTTACCAAGGCCGATCAGATGATCATCGAACAGATTAAAAAGCAGCTCAATAAATTGATCAATGTAATCAAGGTTCATGAACTGACCGGCTCGCCATTTGTGGAACGTGAAATGGTGTTGATCAAAGTCCATGCCAAACCGGAACACCGGGCTGAAATTTTAAGGACCGTGGATATTTTTCGCTGCAAAGTGGTTGACGTGGGTGCGGAACATTATACCATCGAAGTTACGGGTACCGAAGAAAAGCTCGATGCGATTCTGAGCCTTTTAAAACCTATCGGCATCAAGGAGATCGCCCGAACCGGAGTCATTGCCCTTTTCAGGGAACCCAAATAGAGCATGCAAGAATGGAAAGTAACGGCGTGCGAAAGCTGTGCTTTCGCAGATACTGCAAAAGCACAGCTTTCGCACTCCACTAAACGTGAAATATTGAAGTGAATATAAAAGGAGATTTTAATGGCTAAAATAGATTTTGGCGGCACCATCGAAGACGTGGTTACTGATGATGAATTCCCTTTGGAAAAGGCCCGGGAGATTCTAAAAAACGAAACCATCACCGTGTTGGGCTATGGTGTACAGGGTCCGGCCCAGGCTCTGAATTTAAGGGACAATGGCATTCCGGTCATCATCGGGCAAAATGAAGGAGATCACTACTGGGATAAAGCGATTGCAGATGGTTTTGTCCCTGGTGAAACCTTGTTTCCCATTGAAGAAGCTGCCAAACGAGGAACAAT
>SKZT01000227.1 GCA_007127235.1 Desulfobacteraceae bacterium | reverse complement strand
CCGTCGAATAATGACTTGAAATTTTTTAAAAAAAACAGGCAATGCTCACGGTTTCCAAGCATATTTCCTCAACGTGCGCAGGCCCTGATGAAATGTTATTTAATTGTTAATCAACTTGAAGTGGCCGGCAACCATTAACAAATTAACAAAAGGGGGGAGATTAGATTATGACAAAGACCGAACTTGTTAAGACCATGGCGGCAGATGCGGGAATATCTAATGCTCAAGCCAGGGCGGCATTGGATTCTATGATGAACAACATCATGGGCACTCTGAAAAAGAAAGATGGGAAGGTTACCCTTGTTGGTTTTGGCACCTTTTTAAAAACCCGCAGGAAAGCGAGAAACGGTCGTAATCCGCAGACTGGTGAGCCAATCAAAATTAAAGCCGCTAATGTTGTGAAATTCAAGCCGGGGAAAAAATTGCGGGAAGCTGTTTAGAAAAATGGTATTTTTCAAGGCCGTCAAAACCTTGTGGAAATTGCCCGGGAAAGGAATGTGGAAGCTATGCTTCGGCAAAAGCAAAGCTTCCACATGACATTTACAAAAAGCCATATATCAGGATCGCACGTTGAAATCTGTGAACTCGCCGCTATAGTTTTCCCACTCAACATTGACATTATCCACCCTGGAGCCCGGCGGACCCTGTTTGCACCAATCTATTGCCGCGTTAACGGAGTTTTTGTCACCCTCGAAAACAGCTTCCACGGTGCCATCCGCTTTATTTCTGACCCAGCCTGAAACCCCTTCTTTTAGAGCTGTTTTTTGGGTTTCCATGCGAAAAAATACCCCTTGAACCTTTCCGCTGATGATTGCATGCGCCCTTACCTTGTCGGCCATCTTTTTCCTCCTTTCAAGGCAATGCCTATATCTGCTTGCCGATCATTTTTTCAAAGGTTTCTTCATCAATGATCGTTATGCCTGCCTTTTTTCCTTTTTCGAATTTTGAACCCGGCTTGTCACCGGCGACAATGTAATCGGTGTTGCTGCTGACCGAACCTGTGACTTTCCCTCCGGCGTTTTCGATGCACGCTTTGGCTTCATTTCGGGTCATATTTTTCAAAGTACCTGTCAGCACAAATGTTTTGCCATTTAGATCGGATGAGCCCGAAGCGTGTATGCTGTCATCATAAAGAATTTTTACACCGCTTTCAAGTAAGCGTTCAACTGTATTTTTGTTTTCCTCCGCATTAATAAAATGGTGAACACTTTTGGCCACCATCGGCCCTATTCCATCTATGGAGATAAGCTCATGGACGGTGGTATGCACAAGGTTTTCGATGGTCCCGTAATGATTGGCAAGCAGTTTTGCCACATGTGTCCCCACATGCCGAATTCCCAGGGCATAAAGAAATTTTGAAAAGGATATCTTTTTGCTTTCTGAGATGGCATCCAGCAAGTTTTTGGCCGATTTGGGTCCCATCCTGTCGAGTTTTTCAAGGGCCTGCTGTTGGAGATTGAACAAATCCTCAAAGGAGGAGACAAGGTTTTTATCCACAAGTTGCTCCACGAGCTTTTGGCCCAGTCCATCGATATCGAAAGCGTGGGTTGAGGCAAAATGCCGGATGTTTTCCTTGAGCTGAGCCGGGCATGCAGCATTGATACATCTTGTCGCGGCTTCGTTTTCTTCCCGAACCACTTGAGATTTGCATACCGGACAGGATTGGGGCATTTGAAAAACCTTTTCGTCGCCGGTGCGCAAGGATTTTATAACCTTTGTCACTTTGGGAATAACATCTCCGGCACGTTCTACGAATACCATATCGCCGATACGAATATCTTTGCGCTTTATTTCATCCTCGTTGTGCAGGGTAGCGCGGCTGACTCTGGCTCCTGCGATGGTGACCGGTTCCAGGTATGCCACAGGAGTCAAGGTGCCGGTCCTGCCTACCTGGACCTGAATGTCTAAAATTCGGGTCGTTTCCTGTGTGGCTTTAAATTTGCAGGCGATAGCCCATCTGGGGCTTTTGGAAGTAAATCCAAGTTGCCTTTGAAGCTTCAGATTGTCGACTTTGACGACGATGCCGTCAATTTCATATTCCAATTCATGCCGTTTTTCGTAGAGTTGTCGATAGTAATCCAGGACCTGAACCATATCAATGCCTGCCCGGATGTTTCGATTAATTCTAAACCCCATATTTTTGAGCATGGACAGAATTTGCCCGTGAGTTTCCGGAACCATGGTGTCAATTTTTCCCAATCCGTAAAAAAAAATTTCCAAGGGTCGTTGCGCGGTAATTCCCGAGTCGAGCTGGCGAAGTGAACCTGCTGCGGCATTCCGGGGATTGGCAAAGGCTGGTATTCCTTTTTGCTCCTGCTTTCGGTTGAGTTTTTCAAAGGCTTTTTTTGAGATAAACACTTCACCCCTGACTTCCAGATATAATGGAATCTCCGGGTTGTTTTCTCCCGTGAGTACCAAGGGAACCGAGCGGATAGTGCGCACATTTTCGGTGATTACCTCTCCGTAAAAGCCATCCCCTCTGGTAGCGGCCGTAACCAGTTTTCCATCCTCATAAATCAACTCTACCGCAATCCCATCGATTTTGGGCTCTGCCGTATACAAGATTTGCCCCTCAATTTTTAGATTTCGCTTGATACGGGCTTCAAAATTGAGAATTTCCCCCTCGGAAAATGCGTTGTCAAGGCTTAACATGGGGATTGTGTGAGCAATGGTTTCAAATTTGTCCAAAGGTGGAGAACCCACCCGTACTGTAGGGGATGTGGGACTGGAAAATTCAGGATATTCATTTTCCAGCATTATCAGTTCGCCGATTAACCGGTCATATTCCGCATCTGAAATCTCGGGGTCATCAAGAATGTAGTACCGGTAGTTGTGGCGATGAAGTTCAGATCTGAGGTATTCGACACGTTGTTTGGTTTTTTTATCCGCCATTTTTGTTCACATTTCCATGCACAATTCTTCAATGGCATCACAGGCCAGTTTTCGGGAATTAATAAAAGAAGGGTTCCGAAACCCGGGGCGCCAGCAATTGCCTGAAAGATCATCTGAGACTACCAGCAGTCCGGCAACATTAGCCTGCCGAAATTGGCCGACGGTAAAAAGGGCTGAGAGTTCCATCTCTACGGCCATGGCATTTTTTGCCAGGTAGTCTTTGACTTTCCCGGGTGTTTCCCTATAAATGGCATCGGTGGTCCATATGGTGGCTTCTTTGAAAGGAATGCTCTTCTCAAATAGTTTGTTTCGAATTTTTCCTGCCAGTTCATATGATGGGGTCACAAAATCTTTATAGGGTGCTTCGCAATAATGCCTGGAGGTTCCTTCATCAATATAAGCACCTGTGGGCAAAATAATTGTTCCTATTTCAATTTTTTCTGAAATTGAACCGCACCATCCGTAAAAAAGAATGTTTTTTGCTCCCCATGCCACCAGGGATTCCATAATCATGACCGCATAGGGTGCTCCGATCATTGGACCCGCTATGCAAAATCGACGGGTATAATAAAGTTTGCTGTTGAACAGGGATCGCTGATGGCTTTTGTTGAGGATTGAAGAATTGCAAATCCGTTTGAGGTCCTCGAAGCTTCCAATCAAGGCGGCAAAAGCCGGAAGTTCCGGGCTGTTTTTACTTTTGACCGGGTTGACGATGGCGTGGTCATCATTTTTCATTCAGGAGATACCTGTTGATTCAGTTCCTCTTTTACTTCATCAATAATATCATAGAACCATTCCAGATCTTCGATATTCAGCCGTCCCGCTTTGCGCTGGCTTTCCTTACCGTCTTTTCTGGTGAAGACTCGCGGGCCGATCTGGACCTTGGCTTCTCCTTCCCCATAGCGGTTAATTGTGACCATCAGGCCGGTTTCTTCACATTTCCACATTTTTAATACCTTATCTTTTTCAGGATCGAACGCCATATTTGTACCTCCGTTTTAAGTTGGCAACGCTTTTAAGTGACGGGCGGAGAATAATAAGTGCCTGTCCGAAATTTCTGGTTCTCCCTCTCCCTTTGGGGGAGGGTCGGGGTGGGGGTGAATGATATCAAGAGGTTACCTTTCCCTCCCCCCAGCCCCTCCCAGAGGGAGAGGAGTTTTTGGACAGGCACTAATTATTTCCTGCCTTCTCCTTTATAAAAAAGCGATGGGAACTTTTAGTGTCAAGGGTTTTTTTATTAATTACGCAGAAATTTTTGAAAAATCGGCGATTTTTTCAAAAAGACCGGCAATTCTTTTTAACAGAGCAAAACGATTGTTTCTGATGGTCTCGTCTTCGGCCATAACCAGAACGTCATCAAAAAATTTATCAACAGGATCCCTGAGTGTGGCCATGTGGTGCAGTGCAATATCAAATGCCCCCTTTTTAAGCTCGGTTTCCACTTTTTGCTCAACTTTCACCAATTCCTGAAACAGTTTTGTTTCAGATGGATTTTCGAACAGGGATTCATCAACCGAAGTCTTTTCCATAGCCGGTGCTTTCTTAATGATATTTACCACCCGTTTGAATGCCACTGCCAAAGGCTCAAAATCAGGCTGAGCTTTGAGAGCATCCAGAGCCCTGGCCCGGTTCCAGACATTGGGCACATGGTCAATGGAAATATCCACGATAGCCCCTACCACATCCTTGGAAATCCGCTCTTCCTCCAACATGTGGGAAATTCGGTTTTTAATGAAATTATAGACTTTTTCCGATGTCTGGTTGATATCTTCCGTGGCTTTATGAGCAAAAAGTTCGGTGGCTTTGTCAATGAGCTCTTTTAAGGAGAAAGAAAAATTTTTGTCCAACATGATATTGACAATGCCGATCCCTTGGCGGCGCAGGGCATAGGGGTCGGCGGCGCCGGTTGGAAACAGGCCCACACTGAAAAATCCGCAGATGGAATCGATTTTGTCGGCGATGGCAATAATGGCTCCGGTGGTGGTTTCAGGAAGTGAACCTCCTGAAAAGGTTGGCCTGTAATGTTCTTCAACGGCCATGGCCACTTCTGCCGGCTCGTTGTCCACTGTGGCATAGACTTTACCCATAGTTCCCTGAAGCTTCGGAAATTCGCCCACTACCTGACTGACCAGGTCGGATTTGCAAAGGCGGGCTGCCCGTTGTGCCCAGATTGTCAACTCGGGGTTTTCTTCTGTTCGTTCGGCCAGATATCCCGCCAGTTCAGTGATCCGCTCCATTTTTTCATACATGGAACCTAATTTTGCCTGAAAAAGGACCCCGTTTAACTTGTTTACCCGGGATTCGGCGGAAACTTTAAGGTCACTTTCATAAAAAAATTCCGCATCTGATAAGCGGGCTCTCAAGACCCTCTCATGCCCGGTGGCCACCAGGTTCATATCCCTGGCCACGGTGTTGTTAACAGCGATGAAATAGGGCATCAGGTTTTCAACATGGTCGATAATCGCGAAATATTTCTGGTGTTCCCGCATGGCTGTAATCAGAATTTGAGGGGGGAGTTTCAAATATTTTTTTTCAAACGTACCGGTAACAGGTGCAGGATATTCAATAAGGTTGACCACTGTGTCAACCAGTTCAGGATCATGAAGTATCTTGCCGCCGCAATTTGCTGCCTGTTCAAAAATTTGTTTTTCCACACTTTCTTTCCTTTTGCTGATATCAGCCCATACATGGGCGCTGCGCAATTTTTCAGGATATTCCTCTGGATTGTCAATGGTGATTTTTCCGGAACTCATGAACCTGTGACCGAATGTATGTCTTCCGCTTTGGATGTTTTCCATGGAGAAAGAAACAATCTGATCGCCCAGAAGTGCAATGACCCAATGGATGGGTCGTGTATAAACCAGAGATAAATCCGCCCATCGCATGGTTTTGGGAAACGGAATGGCCTTGATTACACTGGGAAGTATTTCCGCGAGAACCGTATTGGCATCCATTCCCTTGTGAACTGTTTGTACATAAAGATAGCGGCCCTTTTCGGTTTCTTTGACCTTTAATGCACTGACCGAAACTCCTGCTTTTTCTGCAAATTTTTCAGCAGCAACCGTTGGTTTCCCCTTATCGTCAAAACCAACATTTTCCGGTGGCCCTATCAGGTCTTCGGTCACGGAAGTTTGTTTATCGGAGATACCTTGCACTATAATAGACAGCCTTCGGGGTGTGGCATAAACTTTTGCTTCCCCGTGGGCGAGCCGTTTGTCCGTTAATTTTTGCAGAAGATTGGAAGACAATGCGTCCAGGGCGGGATGAATATACCCGGCCGGTATTTCCTCGGAGCCTATTTCAAGAAGTAACGTATTCATATTCACCTCGTATTTTTCACGGAATCTATCCCAACATTAACGATTCAGCAAAGGATATCCCATGGATTCTCTTTGTTTCAAATAGCTTTCGGCACTGGCTCTGGCCAAATTTCGAATTCTTCCGATATACCCGGTTCTTTCAGCGACACTGATAGCCCCTCTTGCATCCAAAAGGTTAAAGGTATGGGAGCATTTCAGACAATATTCGTAAGCGGGCAATACCAGGGCCTTGTCGATTAAACGAAGCGACTCGGTTTCATATTTGTTGAAAAGATCCAATAGCATCTCAATATCGGCTTCTTCAAAATTATAGGTGGATTGTTCCACTTCCTGCTGATGATGAACATCGCCGTATTTGACGGTGTCATTCCATTGGAGATCGAAAACATTGTCAATACCCTGAAGGTACATGGCGATTCTTTCAATTCCATAGGTAAGTTCAACAGATATGGGTTTTAACTCAATGCTTCCAGCCAACTGGAAATAAGTGAACTGAGTGATTTCCATACCATCGAGCCAAACTTCCCACCCCAGCCCTGATGCCCCGAGTGTGGGAGATTCCCAGTCGTCTTCGACAAAACGGATATCATGCTCCAATGGATCTATGCCCAAGACATGAAGGCTTTCCAGGTACTGATCCTGTACATCCATGGGTGATGGTTTTAAAATCACCTGGTATTGATAATAGTGCTGAAGTCTGTTTGGGTTTTCCCCATATCGGCCGTCCGTGGGTCTTCTGGATGGCTGAACATAGGCTACATTCCATGGTTCCGGTCCCAGGGCTTTCAAGAGGGTGGTGGGATGAAATGTCCCTGCACCGACTTCTATGTCGTATGGCTGAACCATGACGCAGCCTCTTTTTGCCCAAAATTCGTTTAAACTTGAAATGACATCTTGAAATTTCATTTTTTTTCCTTCCCGACTGAAAATTAAAAAATTTTCCCAAAAACTTTCGGACTTCATCTGTTTATTGATCAAACGAGAGGTGGCTGCACCATAAACCATCCTCATCGATGCCTTCATTAAGAAGGCACGCGGTGTTTCTTTCAGACAAGATGGTTTTCCATTTACCTTTTAACCGGCTGATATTTTCTGCAGTTCCAAGCGCCCATAAACATCCTCCCCCGCCGGCTCCGGTAAATCGCGCTCCACAACCTGCCTCAACAGCTTCATCAACAAGTTTTTTGCCCATGTCGTCCAGGACATCCGGCGTCAGATCGCATCGGATATTCCTTTCACGGTTCATCCACCGAGATGCCTCTTTATAGTTTTCTTTCAGCAATGCGTCAACAAAGCTTTGGGTGCAAAAGACAATTTCTTTCCATTGATTTCGGCAATTGCCGGAAACAAATTGTTTGACCCAGCGGCTGTTGATATCTTTGGATTCATGTGTAGCGCCGCAATAGGCGATGAGTATGTTATCCTGAAACGCTGTGTTTGCCGGTTTGAAAAAAACAGGTTGTTGCCGGAAAATTTTGTTTTTTCCACAGCCATTCCAGAACCAGACATTAATACCACCATATACTGCCGCCAGGTGATCCTGCATTCCGCAGGGAACCGTTGCCACACTTTGTTCCAGGCCATGGGCCAGCAAAACGATCTGTTCCCTGGAAACCGGCGCTGATTCATTTTGCTTCCCGGATGCGGCATAACATGCGGTCACAAGGGCTGCCGCGGCCGATGAAGATCCGCCCAGAGCACTCCTGGGGGGTGATGACGAATCAATTTGTATATGGACTCCGGCGAGCCTGAAATATGCGGCGATGGCAAACATCAGGCCAAGCGGATGGTTAAAAGGCGCGTTATCGATTGTGAATTCAACGCTTTCAAACCCTTTGGAAGAGACTTTGACCCAGCCTTTTTTGTAGGAATGAAGGCTTACTTGTGTTCTCATTCCAAGGGCTGCATTGAAAGTACACGGGTTGAGATATTGAAGCGGAAAATAAAAAGTGCTTATATCAAGAGTTCCCCCCATGTCTACCCGGCAGGGAGCAGATGCACGGATAATTTGACCAGAATAAGAATGATTCACAGCTTTTCCTTATTTATTTGTTCTCAATACATATATTTGTTTCAAGAGGTCTTTTTTCCCGGATTTGCTGTAAAAATGCAAGACTTTTGGGACGAATCCCCAGATGAAAAGGAATAAAAGTTTCTAAAAAGGATAAACTTTCCTGCTTTACCTGAGCTGAAAATCGTATCCTGAAAATTTTTTCAGCCGGTTTTTCTGTAATCCATATCAATTGTTTGACAGCCCCTCTTGAAAGTGTAATGCTTTGGCCGGTTTTAACGGTGCAGGTTTTGCATGTGAGGCCGCCTTTTCCAAGATCAAAGCTCAATTTGTCTCCTTTGATTTTGTCAAAGGAAAGTCCGCATTGATTGCATTGAACAAAATCAGGATATATCCCGGAAATGATCAGAAATTTCATCTGAAAAAAAATGCTGGCCACTTCGGGAGAGAGGATGTCTTGATCCAGAAAGCTCAGAGCCTTTTGAAAAATCCCGAACATCCCGGCATCTTTTTGTCCTTCTTCCATCCACTGGTCAACAAGCTGTGCCCAATAGCCGGCATAAGCGGTTTTTAAAATGTTGCACCGGATACCCATATGTGGATGCCGCACTGAAGCTTCTTTTAAAAAAGGCAGCTTGCCCTTGCCCCGGGTGCAAACAATGTCAAGATCATAAAAAAGTTCCAAAACTCCGGAAAAACGTTTAACACTTTTTTTAGCGTATTTGGCTATACATGACACCTTGCCCCGCTCCAGGGTCAAAAAGGTTAGAATCAGGTCAAAGTCTCCGTGATCGATCCTGCGGATCAGGATAGCGGATGAAGAAAAGTTTGACATGTTTACAAACCCAGGAGGATAGCGGCGAGATGAGCGTGGAAAAATACAATGAAGAAACTATGAACACTCAATAAATGATCCCCTGAAAATATCTCTTAGCGTATGATTTTAATATGCGATCGATTTCGAAGATCCTCGAGCCAGGAATTAAACCTTTCATCAACAATTTGATTGTATAACTTTTCTTCAATTTCTGCCGATACCTCTTCAAGGGGTTTACCCTCATAACTTTCGATTTTATCCACGAAAAAGATTTGATATCCCTGCTCGGTATCCAGCACCGGTGAGAATTCACCGGGTTTGAGATCGGCGACTGCATCACGAATTCTGGGAGCAATGGTGTCAAGGGTAAATGCTCCCAAATATCCTCCTGAAGAAGCAAGTGCCGGAATAGAATGAATTTTGGCCATGTCTGTAAAGCTTTCTCCCTGCTCCAGCTTTTCATGGATAGATTGCATTTTATTTTCAATTGCCGATTTTTCCCGCTCATTGGCACGGGGAGGAACCTGCATCAGAATGCTTCTGAGATGATATTTTTTGCTTTCGTTTTGGTTTCCATATTCCCGGTCATAGTATCTTTTTATATCTTCCCTGGTAATGACAATTCTGGATTTTATCTCTTGATTTACCAGTTTGGACCTTAAAATCTGGCCACGGATTTTTTCCCTGAACTCCTCCATGGATAATCCCTGCTCGGATAAGGCACTTCGAAGGTCTTCATCAGTTAATCTATTTGCCAGTTTCATCTGCTCGATAGAGTTATCGACTTCCCTTTTCGAAATTTCGATGCCATGTTTTTTTATCTGCTGGTCTGTTAGTTTTTCATTGATCAGCTGATTTAAAACCTCCTCACGAAGTTTGTAGGCAAGTTGTTCTTGTTGTTGTTGGGAGTATTGATATTCTCCTAACCTGGAAATAAATGGATTTAGAACCTCGTTTAAATCAGAAAGCAAAATGACTTCGTCGTTTACCACGGCCACCACGCGGTCCACAATATCGCGGCTTTCGGCATTGGCCGGCAAGAAGGAAGCAAAGCATAAGAAAGTAAGTAAAAGCTGTAGAGTATTAATTTTTTTTAACATGCCTGATTTTGGACTTTTTTCTAACATATCATGATCCTGTAATTTTATTCCATGCGGCCTGATTGATTTCAACATCATAACGAAGCCAAAGAGACTTGATCCATGACGGATATAATTCTTTTGCTTTCTCTTTGTTAAGCTGTCGGATTATTTCTTGTGAAAAAGTCATTGCCTCTGTTTCATCTTCCGGCTCGGAAACGGTGTTGTCAAAATAGCTTTTATAAAAAGCTGTGATCTCCTCGGGGGTAACTGTCATATTTTTTTCCAGTTCCTCATATATAACACGATCTTTTAAAAGTTTTCTCCTCAAGCTTTCTTTCCAGTAAGAAAAAGGGATGGCATTTTCCAGCAGCATCTCTTCAAATACCCTGTCAGGGTAGTCTCTTTTAAATTTCAAAGCTTTATTTTCCAGGGCCTCATGGGATATACTGATTTCAAGCTCCCTGGCCCGGTTTATCATAATGAGTTCTTCGACCATTTCATTTAGAAGCCGTGTTCGAATTTCAAATACGGTTTCGGGCTCCAAAAAAGCCTCATCCGGATAACCCCTTTTAACGATGTCAAAAGCCCTTGTAAAATCCGACACGGTCACAATTTCATTTTCGACACGAATCAGATAATGTTTTTCGGGCTCAATGGATGTATCCCTGCAAGTATAGCAGAAGCAAAACACAAAAAAAATCAGAATCCAGCTTAAAAGTTTCATTTACAGGGTACCTTGCTCCTTTCAATGGGCTCCAATTGTTCAGGCGTTAACACGTTGATGAATTTCTTTCAATATATTTTTGGTTTGGACCAGATGGCTTAATTCGCTTGTCTTGGACAGCTTGGCGATGAAAACATTTTCCGGTGTAAATGAAAAAGGTTCGGTATTATCTGTAACCATATCGATAATTCCAAGTGGTTTTTTCTGATGTGCTTCTGAAAAATGCAGCAGCAGTCGATCATCATCCAGATCCAAACGTTTTACCCCTGCTCTTGCAGCCAGCACCTTGAGCATGATTTTGATCAGTAGATTGGATGCTTCCGTAGGTAGAGTACCGAAGCGATCCTTCATTTCAATTTTAAACTCCGAGATTTCCTTGAGCGAATTCATGCGTGCCAGGCGCCGATAGGTGGATAGGCGCTGGTCGATATCGGGAATGTATGACTCCGGGATAAACGCCGAAAGGGTAATGTTGATTTCAGGCTCAAGTGCGGATTGGACCGGTTCACCTTTTAATTCTGACATAGCCTGTTCCATGAGCTGTAAAAAAGTATCATATCCCACCGCTGCGATGTGTCCTGACTGGGATGCTCCCAGGATTGAACCGCCTCCCCGGATTTTGAGATCGCTCATGGCAATTTGAAAGCCTGAACCCAGATCGCTGTGTTCCATCAGCACTTTAAGTCGTTTTACCGCATCTCTGGTGAGGCTGCTTTCTTTAGGCACGAATAAATAAGCGTAGGCCTGCTCGTCAGAACGACCCACACGGCCCCGGAGCTGGTATATTTGAGACAGGCCGAACCGATCTGCACGATTAACCAGAACGGTGTTCGCCGAAGCAATATCCAAACCTGATTCGATAATGGTCGTGCACACCAGCATATCCAATTTATGCTTCATGAAAGAGAGCATCACTTTTTCAAGTTTGGTGTCGTCAAGGCGCCCATGAGCTACCGCCAGACGCACTTCGGGGACCAAGTCTTGTAAATGGCGGGCCATGGCCTGGATGGTATAAGTGTTGTTGTGAACAAAAAAAATTTGACCACCGCGCTTCAATTCTTTTCGAATCGCATCTTTGATAATAGTGTCATCAAGCTCCGATATATAAGTGATGATTGCTCGCCGATGCTCCGGAGGTGTTGCCAATACACTAATATCGCGAACCCCCATCAAAGAAAGGTGCAGGGTCCTGGGTATGGGAGTTGCGGTTAATGTAAGTACATCCACAGTGGTTTTTAATTGTTTTAAACGTTCTTTATGTTTGACCCCGAAACGCTGTTCTTCATCCAGAATCAAAAGCCCCAGATCTTTAAAGGCAACATCTTTTTGAATCAGGCGGTGAGTACCGATGACGATATCGATCTTGCCGAATTTTAGATCTTCTATAATCCTTTTTTGCTCTTTTAACGGACGGAAACGGCTCAGGCAGGCAACACGAACCGGAAATTGACGAAAACGCTCCGAGAATGTGGCGTAATGTTGTTCAGCCAATACCGTTGTTGGGGCCATCAGGGCCACTTGTTTGTTGTCATGAACCGCTATAAAACAGGCTCTAAGGGCCACTTCCGTTTTGCCGTAACCCACATCGCCGCACACTAGGCGATCCATGGGAGCCGGGGACATCATGTCATTGAACACATCATTGATTGCCGACAGTTGATCCGGTGTTTCCTCGTAAGGAAAAGCGGCTTCAAATTCACGTATATCCTCGGAAAAATCCGAAAAGCGATGGCCTTCAAGCACCCGCCTGTTGGCGTAGAGTTTTAAGAGTTCGGATGCTATTTTTTCCACCGATTTTTTGACACGGGCTTTGACACGTTCCCAGGATTTTCCACCCAGTTTGTCCAAGGTCGGTGTGATTCCGTCCATGCCCATATATTTTTGAACCATGGTGATGCGGTCTACTGGAAGGTAAAGCTTGTCGTTGTCTTTAAAAAAAATCAGAAGAAAATCATTGGTGGTGCCGTTGAGTACAAGTTTGGTCAGCCCTTGATATTGTCCGATACCGTGTTCTGAATGAACTACCAGGTCTCCTGTTTTTAGCTCGTCAAAGGAAAGAAGTTGGGTTTTGATTTTAGAAGCCGGGGGTTTATAAAGGCGCCCTCTGGTACCAAAAATTTCGGCATCGGTGATAATGGCCAGAGATTCTTCGGGCCAGGCAAACCCTTTGGAAAGGTTTCCCAGGCATAAAAATGCTTGACTCTTGCGGGCAGGGTGCAAGATTTTTTTCATGTGGAATTGTTCTATAATGTCCAATTCTATGCCGTAGGGTCTCAAGAGAGCCTCTGTTTTTTTTGCTCTTGATTTTGTGCTGCCGACAATCACAGGAGAAATGCCGGAAGTCGACTGGGTATTGATCCACTCCACCAGGGGCAACAAAAGCTTTTCGGAATCACGGCGGCTTTTTAGCTCCCGGGTCAAATCTGAGTTATCTTCCACCTTGAATTGTGTTTGCAGGGGTTGATCCTCAAGGTTTTCGGATCCGGATACCAAAACCGATTTAATTAAAAGAGGGCGATGTTTTTTTAGCCGCTGTTCAACATCCTCCCAGGCAAGAAAAAGACTGGAAGGCTCAACACCAAATGATTTTTCCGCTGTGCAAACGGCATAATTTTCCTCAGCCTGCGCCAGGATTTCATCGGCGGCTTTCTGAAGATCTCGAGGTTCCATCAGGATATAAAGACTGCCCTCGGGAGCATAGTCCATCAAGGTATCAAGGCTGGGGTAAATTAGCGGCAAAAATATTTCAATGCCGGGAAAAATCCCTTCTTCCCTGACTCGATCAATCAATTCCCTTGCTTTTGCCACGCCGACTTCCATCCGGGCAGCCTGGGCTCTGATTCGACCTACAATTTCAGAAAGTTCGGCTTTGTTTAAAATCGTTTCACGGGAAGGTAAAATAACCGCTTCGGAAATACGCTGAACCGTTCTTTGATTTTCAGCTGAAAAAAACCTCAGGCAATCCACATGATCACCGAAAAGTTCAATTCTGACAGGATAATTATACAAAGGAGAAAAAACATCGATAATTCCGCCTCTAATGGAATACTCCCCGGGTTCTTCCACGACCATGGAACGTTCATAACCGCTGGCGTTTAATTTTCCGATCAGATGATCCGTATCAATATCTTCGTTTTCCATGACCAATTCAGAATAATCGGAAAGGTACGACCTGGGCATAATTTTTTGAACAACGGCATCGGATGTCGTAACAACCAGCGGTGGTACGGACAAAGAATATTCCATCATCTGGAAAATTGCGCGAATCCTTTTGGCCGCAGTCTGTCCATGATAAGAGAGGTATTTGAAAGGCAATATGTGATAAGGAGGAAAATAAAGAATCGGCCATGATCCTTGCCCAGCAAAAAACTCGAGATCCGATATGAACCTTTCCGCATCTGAAGCTTTGGGCAAAACGATCACCAAGGGTTGCGGATATTGCCGGTACAGACGAAATACAAAATAGGCTCTTTGGGAACCTGTGAGCCCCAGGCATTCCATTTGCCTGTTGCGCTTATCAATGGCATCCAAAAAAGGACCCAGTGAATTTTTCTCTTGATTTTGAAACATAAAACCAGTAAGCAAAAGTGAAATGGCCGGCGTAGCTCAGT
>SKZT01000119.1 GCA_007127235.1 Desulfobacteraceae bacterium | reverse complement strand
TATATGGAATCATCTAATCGGCAGGGCTGCAATTTTTTGCTTTTTCTGGTCAAGGCACTGGTGTGGGGGCTCATTACCTGGTATATTGCCGGGGAATTTGCTGCCAATCAGTTTTGGTTTGTCGTTTTAAGCATTTTTTTGTTCAGTATCCCCATCTGCCTGTGTGGAATTTACAGCAACACCATTTGTCAGATTCGCCGACTGACCTGTTTTGCCAGACGTGGTCTGATTTTCAGACTCCTTTCAAGCCGCCCCCTCAAAGTTTTATTCTGGATCTGCTGGGCCTTGGGCACATCTTTTTTCATGCTGATTCAGTTTCACACCTATCATCTTTTTGAATGGCTGGTCTTTTTTCTGACCATCCCGGTTTTCTGGTGTATTTTTACACTGAGCCGTCGTTGCATTGCCCGTGAATTAAAGCCTTATCTTGTTACCCACCTGGCCCTGGCATGGTCGCGCGGGCTTTCCACCCTGGTTATGCTGACCATATACGTGATTTTAAATGTTTATTTCGGCCAAACACAAGTGTATCACACGCTAACGGAGGCTATCCACGCCCGGAAAGCGGCGGTTGCGGATATGACCGGAAGTGCTGTGGTATGGGAGGTCTCACAGTATCTGGCGTTTTATGACGGGGTCAAAGCGTATGCTCTCGGAGGCTTTGGGACATCTGATACCCTCTGGGCATTGGCCCTTCTAATAACCGGCAGTTTTGTGGTTTTCTACAATGCCTGTGCAATCCTTTCCTGTTTTCTCATCTCCCGTGTTGAATACCGCCGGGTGTTCGGGCCGCTGGATGATGCCGATCAACCGCTTCCCGTGTCTGGTTCCCGCATTGCCACTGTGGCTGCTGTCACTGCGTTTTTGTCACTTTTTATCTATCTGCCGGTATTTGTGTATATCGAAGCATGGGTTCAGCAAACACCGGAAATGGCAAATGTCAGAAAAAGCAAGGAGGCCTGGGTAATTCCCAAACTTGAACAGATTGATGAATCTTATTTTAAAGAAGGTACCCTTGCCCAAATTCAAGCTGCCAGAGTCGAAGCGCTTCATAAAACCGAGGTTTCATTGATATACTTGGAAAGCCAGGCGGAGCGGGCATTTGACCGGCTGGAAGCCAACGTAGACAATTATCTTGATTGGTACTACAGTCTTGCGGGTGAGTATTCCCGCATTGTCAACCTGCTGGTTGGCGAGCTTGAAGACTATATGGTTGAAAAGCTTGAGGAGTTCCTGAAAGAGGGCGACGCCTTCAAGGATTTTCAGACAGCCCTCAACACTTTGCTGGCTGAGCATGCGGAAACCATGAGAATCTATCGGCAGACTGTACACGATATTATGGAGGAAAATCAAATTGTGCCGGCAGAAAGCCCCTTTCGTATTGTAAAGCAGGTGTCACTTCAGGATGTTTTGAATCCACCTATCCATCAGGATATGATCAGCCTGGAAAAAAGGCTGATGGCAGGAGGAGGCGCAGGAGCATCAGCAGGGGTGCTTACCGCTGTTGTCATCAAAAAAATCACCGGCAAAATAATCAGTAAAAACGTTTTGCATCTTTCAGCCAAAGCCTTAATCAAGGTCGTGCTCGGTAAAACAGCCGGAGGAATCACAGGGGCAGGAGCAGGATCGGCAGCCGGTGCAACCATCGGATCAGCCTTTCCGGTCATAGGAACAGCCGCCGGAGCAGTTATTGGAGGCATAGTCGGCGGAATCGCTGCTGGTGTGACTGTTGACAAACTGCTCATACAACTGGAGTCGTTAATCAACCGTGAAGAGCTCAGGCGCGAAATTATTGCAGCTATCAACGAAGCCCGGCTGGAATTTAAGTCCAAACTGAGAGGTTAACATCCTCACATTATTGGTTTAGTTGATTCTTTATTCATTTTGTATCGAAATTAGCTATTTGACAATCAAACATGTTGTTCTTACCAATTGAGGGTGTTTCAACAACAAACTTTTTTTAATGAAAAGCAATCAAAAAATAGCATTATTATGAACAAATCTGAGCAAATAGAGAAAATAAAATTAACCCGGACTGTCACCGGGGCCGGCTGAGCCTCCAAACTTTCTCCAGGGGACCTGGACAGAGCATTATGCGGGCTGAAGATTCCTGTTGACCCAAACCTCATTGTCGGTATGGATGAACCTGACGATGCGGGAGTGTACAAAATATCTGAAGAACTGGCCCTGATTCAGACGTTGGATTTTTTCACTCCCATTGTGGATGACCCTTACGCTTTCGGGCAGATTGCAGCAGCAAACGCCCTTAGCGATGTTTACGCAATGGGTGGTGTTCCAAAAACAGCCATGAACATTGTCTGTTTTCCTTCACAACAAATGGATCTTTCAGTTCTCCGTGAGATTCTCGAAGGGGGATTGGACAAGATGGCCGAAGCCGGCGTGTCACTGGTAGGAGGCCATAGTGTGGATGATAAGGAGCTTAAATACGGTCTTTCGGTGACAGGTTTTGTTCACCCGGAACGGGTTCTGACCAAAAGAAACATCAAGGCCGGATCGGTCCTGATTCTGACAAAACCCTTAGGCACCGGAATAATCAACACAGCCATCAAAGGCGGTCTGGTATCCGGGCAATTGAGCGAAAAAGTAATTCATTCCATGGCCCAGTTAAACCGTTATGCGGCAGAGGCTATGGAGGGGTTCTCTGTTAACGCATGCACTGATATTACAGGCTTTGGGCTTGCGGGGCATTTAAGTGAAATGGTCGTGGGATCAGGTGTTGGCATTCGCATTGATTCCAAATCTCTTCCGCTGTTTCCGGAAGCCCTCGAATTTGCCTCCATGGGACTGATTCCTGCCGGCGCATATAAAAACCGCGAATTTCGAAAATCGGTGGTAGAAATATCATCGGAAGTGCCCCTGGCCTTAACGGATGTTCTCTTCGACCCCCAAACCTCGGGGGGATTGGCCATAAGCGTGGATGCAGACCAGGCAGATCATTTGCTGAACACACTTCATACTAAAGGTCTGAAATGGGCCAGCATTATCGGAAAAGTCACAACCGGCCATGAAAAACTCATTTTCATTTGACCCAAAATATTTAGGAGCCTTAATTATGAAAGAAATCGATGCCAGAGGGCTTGCATGCCCGGCACCCGTGCTGCTGATAAAAAAATCCATTGAAACCGAACAGCCTGATCAAGTCAGAATTATAGTAGATAATGATGCTTCCAGACAAAATGTTACCCGCTTTTTGGCCTCTAAAAATTATTCCGTTACCATGGACAGCCACGGCAACGACTTTATTGTTACCGGTACCATTCAGGAAGGAGGAATTTCCGAGCAGGAACCTGCGCCCATTACCTGCGAAATTTCCGAAGAAGACCAGCCTGTCATACCGCATAAAAGGATCATGGTAATGATATCGAGCAACCGGCTGGGACGCGGAGATGATGAACTCGGCGGTAAACTCATGATGAATTTTATCAAAACCTTAAAAGAAATGGGTAATGAATTGTGGCAGCTGGTTTTTGTAAACAGCGGCGTCAAATTGACTATCGAAGATGCCTCTTCTCTCGAAGATTTAAAAGAGTTGGAAAAAACGGGTATTAAAATTCTTGTCTGTGGTACCTGCCTGGACCATTTCAAGCTTCTGGAAAAAAAGCAGGTGGGTGAAACCACCAACATGCTGGATATTGTCACCGCCATGCAGATTGCAGACAAGGTTATTAATATCTGATTCGCATAAGTCTAAACCTCCATGAAATGTGGATTTCATCCCCAACTATGAAAATCAGCTAAAGCATAATGGTTTTGACGCCGCCCTGACGTCTATGTTGTCCATGAGGTCCATAAAGTCCATGAGGTCCATCCGGATTTTCACGGTAAAGTATTGTGATTTTGGCTTAAAGGAACAGATGAATAAAAAAAAGTGAATGCCATTGGGCTAAATCCTCCCATTCTTCCAAGGATAACGGCACCGAATCATCCGGGTCAGAGTACACCAGTAAGCCCCTCTACTCATGCAATAGAGAAGGTTCTTCCAAGCCCCCCTCCCAGAGGGAGAGGGGGATGTTGGGGGCATATCGGACCCGCCAGTTTCCATCCAATAGAGAAGGTCATTTTAAGCCCCTCTCCCTCTGGGAGAGGG
>SKZT01000031.1 GCA_007127235.1 Desulfobacteraceae bacterium | reverse complement strand
GTATAACCAGTTGAAATGATTTATAATTTGCAAAATGACAGACCTCATTGGCTTGAAAAACAAGTTAACATATTAAAATAACACATGATACATATTAAATTGCAATTTTTCTGGCTACTGCCAAAAACATCCGTCAAAAATTAATTGTCCGCTGACGATTTCATTGCGAACAAAACATAAAATTTTATTTTTTTCAAGCTGTTTTCACAGCTTTTCACAAAGTCCTGATCAATATTGCTGTGGCTACCGACGAAAGTGCAATCATATTATAAAACCTTTAAAAATTAGTAGTGCCAGTGTTTTTTCCTGATTATTCAGGCATTGCTCGGCAAATGTATCGATATCTTTTTCAGCGCCGGCTTTTGCTGTCCATGCGTGATCGAAACCGTTGCGGTATTTGGCCAGTTTATCTGCAAAGCTTCTCAGTAAAGATTCGATTCCTTCCTGTTTCAACTTTTCGTAGAAGGGCATTAATTTGAGCCGGATTTGGTCATTTTCTTGGCTGAATTTCCATTCAGCTTCCCGATATTGAAACATCTGAAAAAAGACTTCTCCATAGCGCACCCGTCTTTTTTTGCGTCTTTTGCTGTTCATATCTTCCCACTCAAGCGGAATCATGGCCATGGAGGCGATAAATTCTCGCATGACCGTATAGGCCTGCATGAAAAGTCTGTGAGCGATCAGCAAACGAATAATTTCAATCTGAACCTTGAAGTAATCCTTGTCATATTTTCCTGAAGGCGGCTCCCGGGTAGTCAGGTGGGCAAATTTGTCGATTACGAGATCAAGAAGAATCTTTCCGGTTTCCGAGGCTGACTTTTTCTTTTCCCGGATCATCGTGATAGCATTGTTGGCTTTTTTAGCCACGTTATTGACATCGACATTGCGGATGGTGTTGGTTAGATCGTCAAAGGTTTGAATGACTTCCGGGTCATTGAGTTCTCCTGCCTGGAATTCGGATGTTTTTTCAGCGACTTCGGCCATTTTTCGGGCATCGGCGTCTTCCACCAGGCGGCTGACTCCATCAGCCCATTCATTGATGAGGTAAAAACCTTTCATATCGATAATGGGAGCATAGCCATAATCTTTGACTTGCTCCCATACTCCATAATAGACGGCGTCAAGAACGACGTTCCTGGCTTTTTGAAGAAAGTTGACAGCTGCGGAAAAAACGATGGGAACGGCTCTGTAGCCATGGGTCAGATCGATGGTCAGACAATCGCCGGGTTCGATGTGGGCCAGAAGTTTTTCAAACCATTTCCACTGACCTTCAGGTGTCATGTTTTCTTCCAGTATCAAATATTTCGGGTCGGCATTCCATTTAGTCAGTTCATTTTTCAAAGCTTTAAAATGGGCATCGAATGATTTTTGGGTGGCTGCAATCAGAACAATATCAAATTTGGAAGCACCCAAAAGTTCCATTTCCGCTGCCTGAACAAAACGGGTTTCTGTTGATTTATTTCCTGCCAGCTCATAAACGGCAGGACGGTAATCGGATTGTTGAGTTTTCTGATTGAGGATTCCCAGTCCCAAAAAGCTCAGGTAGACTTTTCGCATGTAGCGCTCCTTTTTAATATTATAGTCCGTATTTTCTGAATATTTGATGCTTGAACCGGTGTTTCAGTTGTATCGACCCATCCGGGTGTAACTGTTCTTCCACCACCCTGGAGGTTGTGGAATAGACCGGGACCAATCCAGTTTCAAAAGAGAAATTAACCATTAGATAGCATGCCCCGAAATCGCCCTGGATAAGGATATAATCATTTTTGCGTGCCCTTTTTTTGATCCATCTTCTGATGGGTTGAAGAAAATCGTAAACACCGGAAGATTCCGGAGGAATGTTGCTCCAGAGGTTTTTTAAATGATCTGGCATTTCAATAATCGAATCAACTCCCAGATTGTTATGGGCGTCGGCAATTTGAATTGAAGTGAAGGTGTGATTGAATATGAGAAAAAGGCTTGGGGGTTGCATCTGGATTTTTTCCTTATATGTGACAAATAATCGGAGTGCGAAAGCTGTGCTTTCGCAAAAAAATGCAAAAGCACAGCTTTTGCACTCCTTCTTAGCTTTTGCACTCCTTTTGGTTTTTCAGGTTGTTGCGGCTTGGTGCGTCGTTTTGAAATGCCATGGTGCTATTATGGTTAATGAATTTTTATGATTTTATATGCGTTGCCTACGGCTTCCACATCCACTTTTTGCCCGGATGCGCTTTTTTTCTTACCGAACAAAAGCTTGTGAAGTTTGTCCGGTACCAGTTCTTTTCCGGTTACCGTAGCTTTTCGGTTGCCTGATGTGGCGATAATCGTGTTGTTTTGGGGTGTGCGCACAAGGTGAACATTATCCCATGTTTCCCGAAGGGTTTCGGTTACGGTTGTTGGTTTTTCTTGTGGTGCGATATCTGCCTTATCCGCCGGGGAATGTTCCGGTGTATCGGTTTCCATTGGAATCGTTTCGGCTATTTTGTCAGTGTATGAGCTTCGGACGGCTTTTTCCCAAAAAGCGCTTTGGGAAGGTTTTACCAGAACCCATCCCATGGGCAGGGAAGGGGAGCCGTCCTTCATGGCCAATCTCCGGGTTTTCGGGAAAATGGGAGAAAGTTCCAATTCAGATGAAGCAAAGTTGCTCTTACAGGACCTGCAAAAAAAATTTCCTTTTCTGGCAGGGCCCTGAATTTGTTTTCGACATCGGGGACAGAAATTTTTTCCAAGATTATTTTCTTTTCTTATCGGCTCCATATCTCCGTTTTTTATCCAGTCACCGGTCATCCCTTTCCATCCGCTTGACCATGCCATTCTCAAAAGAAACGCACCAGGGATAGTTTCGACCAACTTAAAACCGTTTTGAAGCAGATCGTTATAAAATTTAAGTGCTCCTGCACAAACCTGACCGTAGTCTGCAAAAAAATCGCGCTCTTTTTCAGCCGTTTTTCGGCTGTGATCGTTAATTACACCGGCGAGATTTTCAATTCGGGACAGTCCTTTTGCTTTCGGAATCGGCCAGAGAGCGTTTACGGGTGGTTTTTGCAAAAAAGCGTTGAGTTCGACACGGATATGGAGGCTGGTTTCCGGTTTTAAGGCTTCCACAAAAATTCCATTGACATCCTCGAATCGGTTCAGGGTGGTTTTTTTAGAAAAATCTTTCCAGCCAGGCCTGTTATTGGTTTGCACATTGAATATTTTAACTTCTTCAACCCGCAGTGAATGCCGGGGATTTATGCCCGGGCTGTCACTGACATTCAAAGGGCGAATAAAATCGTCATGAGGCTGGCCTTCCAATTTTTTGACTTGTTGGCTAAAAGCCCGATAGTTCGATGCCGGAGGAAGGCCAGCGTGGTTAAGTGTGTTTCGGAGTGCTGTCCGGATAGCTCCTTTGAAGGTGCTTCCTGCCAGATAAGGTTCACCGTAAGCATTTTTGAGAAACCGCCTTATTTCCTGATGGTTATTTGAGCTGACAGGAAGTGTATATTCCGGTTGAAGATCCGGTTGGTGATGTTGCATAAACGCTTCCAGTTTCAAATGTGCAAGATCGTTGATGGCTTTCGGGTTGTCGGCGACGCTGTCGATGATACTGTCGATAAAGTAGACGGAAAGCCTGTTTTTGGTAGTAGTATAGTCCCGATCCCGTACGAGAAAATGGCCGTCTCCCACATGAAGTGGGGTAAGCAAAATGATTTCCCATGTTTGATTGGTTTGATCAGGTATCACGGTAATTCTCCTTTTTTAAGACATGGCGGTGTTTCACATGGAAGACTTACTGCGCGAAAGTCTCTGGGAGCGGTGTGTGAGATGGGAAGATTATGCTCGGTGATGGTTTTTTTATCGAGAGTTTCCACAATTCTCCCATGGGGTTTGTCTGAAAAATAAGACCCTTCGGTAAATGCCCTTACCGGAAGTCTGCCCACCGTGCTGTTGGAAATCCATCCTGACCGGGTTGTCAATCCGTATGCGGTATTGACGGTAAGATTTTTAAGGTTTTCCCCCCGGCCGGGATTGAACAGGGAAAGGGTGATCCATCCACGGTCTTTTGAATCGAGGGTAAATGGGAATGGCTTTTCCTCTCTTACTCGAAAATGGCCAAGGCCGCTGTTTCGATCCGCGCCGATTCCGGTATC
>SKZT01000145.1 GCA_007127235.1 Desulfobacteraceae bacterium | reverse complement strand
CTCAGTGGATTTTTCAGGTCAATCTTGTGACAATTTTCATCACCCCAGTTGCACGGTGTTATTGACATGAGAAAATTATCCTCTTATACTTCTCAGGTTGGAATAAAAGCTTGATGGATTTAACTATTGCAAACGACTTTTGTTTTGATATTTCTTTAAAATTTAAAGAAGCGGAACATGTTGATTTTTCTTGCGGTAGTAATTGGCGGAAGTGCATGGGAATCGAACCCACCCGGGACGGTGTTAGCGCCCCACACCGGATTTGAAGTCCGGGAGCCCCACCAGTGAGCTGCGCACTTCCGAAATTGTTAACAATTTAATCCAAATTCATTAAAGAGGCTAATATTATAATTTTTGGCGGTTTTGTCAATCTTTAATTTGGGCAGATGTTTTCGGAGCTTTGAAATGATTAATAAGGAAAGGCTTGCTGAAACTTTCAGGTTTTTAGTGGAAACCGATAGTGTTTCGAAAGAAGAAGGAGAAATTTGTTTAAAAATTCAAAAAATTATCGAGTCCATGGGAGCCGAGACTTTTGTGGATCTTGCCGCTGTGAAGACTGGAAGTGATACAGGTAATTTTATTGCCAAATTTGTAGGAAATACTTCCGCACCGCCTCTTTTGTTTAATGCGCATATGGATACAGTTGAGCCGGGGAGAAAAATCCGTCCCATACTTCAAAATGAAATTTTTACCAGTGATGGATCGACTATCCTGGGAGCGGACTGTAAAAGTTCCATTGCTATCATATTGGAAGTGTTAAGGGTGCTTCAGGAGCATAATGTTTCCCATGGACCCCTGGAAATTGTTTTTACCGTGTGCGAAGAAATCGGACTTTTGGGTGCCAAAAATCTGGATTACAATCTGTTGAGTGCAAAAGTGGGTTATGCTCTGGATGCAAGTGACATAGATGGAATTATTACCCGGGCGCCTTCTTCTAATAAACTCGAATTTAAGGTGCATGGTAAAGATGCCCATGCAGGGGCTGCGCCGGAGAAAGGAATCAATGCTATCCATATTGCTGCCAAAGCCATTGCCGGACTTGAGCTGGGGCGTATTGACCGGGAGACCACCTGCAATATCGGGGTTATTGAAGGTGGACATGCCGCAAATATCGTGCCGAATCTGGTTAAAGTTCAGGGAGAGGTAAGAAGCCATGATGAGAGCAAATTGGCGGATAAGACAGATGAGATTGTAGATGCATTTAAGGCAGCCGTTGACCTGATGACAACCGAAGCATCAAGCAATGGTTTTCCATTTTTGGAACATTCGGTGACACTGGATTTTCCTGCAACGCATATTTTGGAAACGGACCCGGTGGTGATTTTGGCCAAATCCGCTGCATCAAACTTGGGAAGGAACTTGAAAACCAAGATGACCGGAGGAGGTGCCGACGCCAATATTTTTTTTCAGCGGGGTATAATCACAGGTGTGCTGGGAACTGGAATGCGGGATATGCATACAACGAGAGAATCAGTTTCATTACTGGATATGGTAAAGTCTGCTGAATTGATGCTGGAAATAATTCAATTGCATGCAATGAAGTCCATCATATGATTTCCTGCCATGAGAACAATGCCTTGACAAAAATCATACCGGATTATAGAGACGATCCATGAAAAAACGAAAACAGGGAATACTGTTTTTTGCAACGGGGTTTTATGTAGGTTATATTCCCTTTGCGCCGGGAACTTTCGGATCATTGGTTGGCCTTCCACTTTGCCTTTTGTTTGCCTTGATCGGAGCAAAGCCCGCGTTTCTCTTGACTGTTGTATTTATTGCATTTGCAATAGCTGTCGCTCATGAGGCTGAACAATTGTTGGAGAAAAAAGATCCGGGTCCCATTGTGATCGATGAAATGGCCGGTATGCTGGTAACTTTTCTCTTTATACCATTTACTCCGGAAACCGCCGTATTGGGTTTTTTTATTTTCAGAATACTCGATATTACCAAACCCTTTCCGATCAAATATTTGGAAAAAAGTCTACCTGGTGGGGCCGGGGTGGTTTTGGATGATGTGGTCGCAGGAATTTTTGGAAATTTAATTTTAAGGAGTATCCTGCTTTTTTGGACTCCATAATTAGTGCCTTTAGATATTTGAAGCAGGCTTGTTTAATGATGAGGAAAAATGCAAAAATCAGAAAAATTGGAAACGGTTTCCCCGAAAGAGATAAATGTCAAAAAAAAAGGTGTTGAATTGAAAGCAAAGAGTTCTTCCGACGAAACCGAAGCAAAGCCTAAAAAAAGTGTACTCAGAGAAAACATTGAAGCTATCATCATAGCCATTTTGCTGGCGCTTTTTATTCGTACCTTTGTGGTGCAGGCATTTAAAATACCCTCCGGATCCATGCTTAATACGCTTTTAATCGGAGATCATATTCTGGTCAATAAATTCATATACGGCATCCGAATGCCTTTTAGCGGAAGGGT
This sequence comes from Desulfobacteraceae bacterium, assembly GCA_007127235.1. Taxonomy (GTDB): domain Bacteria; phylum Desulfobacterota; class Desulfobacteria; order Desulfobacterales; family SKZT01; genus SKZT01. The sequence goes on along the minus strand of SKZT01000145.1, from coordinate 1,687 downwards.
CCTGATTCCGGTTTCCGAGCCTGAGCGCGGGGATATCGTTGTTTTTAAGTTTCCGGAAGATCCATCAAAGGATTTTATCAAGCGGGTGGTGGGTGTTGAGGGTGATGTAATCGAGATACGCAATAAAGACCTCTATGTAAACGGTGAATTTAAAGAAAAAGATTATGCCATTCATTTGGATCCCCATATCCAGCAATTTGACAAAAACCGGGACAACCTGGGACCGCTTACAGTTCCTCAGAATTCTATTTTTGTCCTGGGAGATAACCGGGATTTCAGTTATGACAGCAGATTTTGGGGTTTTGTCGACCTGGAAGATCTCAAAGGAAGGGCGTTTATGATCTATTGGTCGTGGGACAAGGAAAACCAGGATTCTTTTATGGATTATGTAAGATGGAATCGGATTTTTAAGATGCTCAATTGAATTGCATAAGTTGGAGGCGGGTAGAATATGCAGTGGATGAAAAAAGATATTTTGGATATTCAGTCTTTATCTGTGGAAGAGATTGGGATGATCCTGGATACAGCCGAAAACTTGAAAGAGATCTCCCAAAGGCCAATTAAGAAGGTGCCGACACTTCGGGGCAAAACGGTAATTCTTTTTTTTCATGAGGCGAGCACAAGGACCCGTACCTCTTTTGATATTGCCGCAAAACGGCTGAGTGCTGACAGTATTTCCATCTCTGCAACTACCAGCAGCATTGTCAAAGGCGAAACACTGATTGATACCGTAAAGAATCTTGAGGCCATGAATCCGGATATCATGGTGATCAGGCATGCTTGCTCCGGAGTTCCCCATATGCTGGCCAGACAGCTGCATTTTTCCGTCATCAATGCGGGTGATGGAACTCATGAGCATCCCACCCAGGCACTTTTGGACATGATGACGGTCCGGGAGAAAAAAGGCCGCCTTGAAGGACTCCGTGTGGCAATTGTTGGTGATATTTCTCACAGTCGTGTGGCAAGATCCAACTGTCTGGGTTTTACCAAGATGGGTGCATCTGTTATCCTCTCGGGTCCTCCCACCATGATACCTTCGGGGATTGAATCGTTTGGGGTTTCGGTTACTTATCGGGTGGAAGAAGCCATACGGGATGCTGATGTTATCATGATGCTGAGAATTCAAAAAGAACGGCAGGGGGCATTTTCGTTTCCCAGTGAAAGAGAGTATGCCCAGCTTTTCGGTCTCAATCTTAAACGGCTTGAAAAAGCCAAAGACGATGTTTTGATTATGCATCCCGGACCGATTAACCGTGGTGTGGAAATCGCACCTGCTGTTGCCGATGGTCCGTTTTCTGTAATTTTAGATCAGGTGGCCAACGGTGTTGCGATTCGCATGGCCTTATTGTATCTGGTGTCAGGAGGAAAGAGAAATGTCGATACTGATTAGCGGGGCAACGCTTATCGACCGGAAATCATCTTTTAATGGTCAGAGAGTGGATATACTGGTGGAAAAAGACCGAATCCTGGAAATCAACCCCCATAAGGTTCAAAAAGATGATCTGACCGGCATTGAAATGGCTGAGGGAATACAACCTGCCCATCGCATCATAAACGCTTCGGGCCTTTGGGCGGTTCCGGGGTTGATCGATATGCATGTGCATTTTCGTGAGCCTGGCTTCGAATATAAGGAGACCATCGAAACCGGCGCAAAGGCTGCCGCATGGGGTGGATTTACCGCTGTTTG
>SKZT01000027.1 GCA_007127235.1 Desulfobacteraceae bacterium | reverse complement strand
GCAACTATCCAAAGGTTTTGCTTAATATTTATTTTAATTTTAGATGAGAACTAATAATTAGTTCTATCTGAAAACACTAATGGAAAATGAAACCTTTAGTCAAGAAAAAATGGTCTCTCGAACCGGATGGATTTCAATGATTCCGATAATCGGAGTGCGAAAGCTGTGCTTTCGCAAAAAAGTGCAAAAGCACAGCTTTTGCACTCCGTTAGAGGTGTTCCACCATATGCGAAAGTGAAGCTTTCGGATGCCGGTATCAGACAATTCTGTTGAATGATTTTTCTATAAATTTCAGTTCCCATCGAATCCAGGTGGGGCGTCCGTGTGGGCAATTGGAAGGATTTTCGCACTGGTCCATTTGGGTGAGGAGTTGTTTTATTTGAAGTTCGGAAAGTTTTTGTCCGGCTCTGATGGCTCCATGGCAGGCCATCAGTTTTAAGCTGGTATCAATGGCTGAATTTAAATCCCTCATAATGCCGTCTTCAAGGATTTTTTCCACAATCTCGCGAATCAGCGGCTGGATCTGTTTTCCCTGAAGCAGTGTCGGGACTGATTTCACAATGAATGTTCGGCCGCCGAAAGGCTCCATGTAAAGTCCGGTTTGTTCCAGTGAGGGAATCAGTTTTTCAAGAATTCGGGTCTCGGAAAACCCCAGATCAAAAGTTTCCGGCACCAGCAGTTGCTGTGAACTCCTTTTGACCTGGTCAGACCTGTTTTTGAGGTTTTCATAGACCACCCTTTCGTGAGCGGCATGCTGGTCCAACAGGATCAACCCCTGAGCATATTCAAGAAGAATATAGGTGTGATGGCACTGGCCTATGATTTTCAAGTCAGAAAATCGCTGTCCTTCCCATATGACCTGCTGTCTCGGGGGGGGATCCGGTAGTTCGGGTTCTGCCTTTTGTAAATGACGGGGGGGAAAGTTTACGGGGGAAGGTATATCCATATTTTTTTCAATATATGGTTCTGGGGCGGGCCTGGGGGACGATTCCCATGGTAACGGAGAAGAACGCGATGGTGTAAAAGTATCTGCAGGTTCAAGGATGCGGGCGGGTTCAACCTGTTCCTTCGGGTTTACCGGCCATTTGGGAGCGTTTTCCCATCTTTTGAGTGTTTCCCCCACAGCTGTTTGGACCGAATCATGGATTTTTTTGTGCTGTGAAAACCGGACTTCGTTTTTTGTCGGATGAACATTGACATCGACTGTTTCCGAGGGGACTTTTAAAAACAGAACGGCTACCGGAAATTGACCTTTGATCAGCCGTTGATGGTATCCTTGAAAAATAGCATGATGGATCATCCGATCTTTGATAAACCGGCCGTTCACATAAATAAATATGGCTCTCGAGGTGGAGCGATTGATGCGAGGTGATGCGATGCCTCCCGAAATAGCGACCGTGTCATTTCGGAAATTTACCGGGTACAGGTCGTTTTTAAGGGATTGGCCCAGTACCTGGGCAATTCGGTCCAGCGGGTCCGATACCGGCGCCAGCCTTTTAATTTCTTTTCCGTTGTGAATCAGTCTGAATTGGACATGAGGATGGGCCATGGCCATGGAGGACAGGGTGTCGGCAATGTGGGCCATTTCGGTGCTGGTGGTTTTTAAAAACTTTCTGCGCGCGGGAGTGTTGAAAAAAAGCTGTTGAACTGAAACCATGGTTCCCACAGGAGCCCCCGTTTCAATGGCTTTGATAAGTTTTCCACCATCGATTCTTATGGAAATTCCCGAATCGGAATCTTTGTCTCGGGTCACAAGGGTAAAGCGGGAAACTGAAGCAATGCTGGGAATGGCCTCTCCCCTGAATCCCAGGGTGCTGATGCTGAAAAGGTCGGAATCGTTGTGGATTTTGCTTGTGGCAAAGCGTTCGATGGCCAGAAGGGCATCATCATAATTCATGCCGAAACCGTCATCCGATACACGGATCAAAGATTTTCCGCCCTTTTCAATTTCCACCAGTATTCGCGTGCTTTGAGCATCCAGGGCGTTTTCCACCAATTCCTTGACCACCGAGCCGGGCCGTTCAACAACTTCTCCGGCGGCAATTTTGTTGGATAAAATATCGGGAAGAATTTTTATCTGTACCACGATCTTATTATTCTTTTTCTTTCATAAACCGTTCCAGCCAATCGACTTCCATGGGAGAAAGATTAAACCGGATTGAAGCCTCTTCAAGAATTTTGCTCAAAGGCTTTTTTTCATGATACTTTCTTTCTTCCGACACATACTTGACCGCACGACGGATATGTTCGCCTTTAGGTTGGATGCTCACTGCTGTTTCCTTTTTAAAATGTTATTAAAAAACCGGTTTTTGCCTGTGAAACTCAGTCGCCTGCTGGTAATTATACGCCACTTTTAAAATTTTTTCTTCACAAAAGTGGTTACCCAAAATTTGAAGTCCCACGGGAAGACTGTCGGGAGAAAAACCGCAGGGCACGGATATTCCAGGAATACCGGCCAGATTTACGGAAAGAGTGAATATATCGCTTAAATACATGGTCAGAGGGTCGTCCACCTTTTCTCCGATTTTGAAAGGCGGGGTGGGTGCCACCGGCGCCAGGATAACATCACAGGATTTAAAGGCATTCCGGTAATCTTCGGTAATTAATGTGCGCACCTGGGAAGCTTTGCGGTAGTAGGCGTCATAGTAACCGGACGAAAGACAATAAGTGCCGATTATAATTCTTCTTTTGACTTCCGCACCGAAACCTTTAGAGCGGGTTGCCCGGTACATGCCGATTATATCGGATTGCTCAGGTGCTCTGTAGCCGTATTTAACCCCGTCATAACGGGCCAGGTTGGAGCTGGCCTCACAGGGCGCAATGACATAGTAAGCGGCCACGCCATAACGGGAGCGCGGAAGTGAAATTTCCACCCGTTCGGCACCCAGTTCGCAAATGGTGGTGATGGCTTTTTCAACACAGGCCAGCACTGATGGATCCACGCCTTCGGTTTCAAAATATTCCCTGGGGATGCCCACCTTGAAACCTTTCAATCCTTTTTCCAAAGCACGGGTATAATCGGGCGTTTCTTTGGGAACCGATGTGGAATCCCGGGGATCGTAACCGGCAATAGCGTTTAACAAGATGGCCGTATCGGTGACATCTTTGGTGACCGGGCCGATTTGATCCAGAGAAGAAGCAAAAGCCACCAGTCCAAATCGTGAGACACGCCCATAGGTGGGTTTCAATCCGGTAACCGAGCAATGAGATGCCGGCTGTCGAATGGATCCACCCGTGTCAGAACCAATAGCTCCGATGCACATATCGGCGGCAACCGCAGCTGCGGAACCCCCGCTGGAACCACCCGGAATTCGGCTCAGATCCCACGGGTTCCGGGTAGGCTTAAAAGCAGAGTGCTCGTTGGATGATCCCATGGCAAATTCATCCATATTGGTTTTGCCAACCATGACCGCATGCTGAAAGTTAAGCTTTTCCATAATGGTGGCGTTAAAAGGCGGAACGAAATTTTCGAGTATCGCCGATGCGCAGGTGGTTCGAATCCCCTGGGTGCAAATCAAATCTTTGATCGCCAGGGGAATTCCGGTCAACGGCGAGGCCTCTCCCCTGGCAATAATCTGATCGGCAGCTTTGGCCTGCCGCATTGCCTGGTCAGCACAGACGGTCAAATAAGCATCGATTTTAGCCTCTTTTTGTTCGATACGTTCAAGCACAGCCCCGGTTAGCTGCTCGGATGTAATATCCCCGTTTTTCAAAAGCCTTCCGGCTTCATGTATGCTCAGTTCATATAAGTGCATAAATAGTACCTTGTTAATGTCTTATCACCCCTTGTAGTTGTGAACCTAAAGGATGTTGCAACAAGTCCCCCTTTGGCAAAGGGGGATTTAGGGGGATTTAAAAAAGCTTCAAATCCCCCCTGTCCGTCTGCTGGAAACTGTTGTTCGGATTTTCTGACTGGTTTTCTCCCGAATGTCATTTCATGCTGTCTTGGCTTTCGATAGGTCGAGCATTTTGGCCTGAACACTATCAAGCACGGAATCTCGAATGAATGTGCTTGCGTTTAGGATTTCAATTCCAATCAACTCCCCTTTGGCATTAAGTTCTGCCGTAATATTTGGGTTAACCTCCACACTTCCCGCCTCAGATTCATCAGATATACTAAGATGAAGGATATCATCATTCTCAAAATATGACATGCGTGTTTTATTCATTCCTAAATCTCCCT
>SKZT01000146.1 GCA_007127235.1 Desulfobacteraceae bacterium | reverse complement strand
TCGTTCGGCCCCACCATAAAAGGAGCTCATTCACCCGATGAAAAACTCAAGATCGCCTCAGTGGAAAAAACTTATAATTTTTTGAAAACGCTGATAATGCAAATAGGTCAAAAATAAGCAGGGTTCATGTGACCTGGTTGTAGTGCCTTTGTAACCACTCACTGCATTTTTTTTGTACCAGGTTGACCCACTCTGGATTTTTCAAATACCATCGTATGGTTTTTTCCAGACCGGTTTCAAAACTTTCTTCCGGAGCCCACCCAAGCTCTACCTGGATTTTAGAAAAATCAATGGCGTATCTGAAATCATGACCGGGCCTTAGTTTTTTATCATCAACAAAATTGATCAGCTCCCGTCTGGGTTGTCCGCTTTTTAAGGGTTCCATACCATCGAGAATATCGCAGATCATGCAGACCACATCGATATTTTTCTTTTCACAATCCCCCCCGATGTTATATGTTTCCCCGCGTTTTCCTCTATTCATAATTTCCCAGATTCCCCGGCAATGATCTTTGACATATAGCCAATCCCGAATATTTAAACCTTTGCCATAAACCGGCAGTTTTTTACCTGTATAGGCATTTAAAATCATCAATGGAATCAGTTTTTCCGGATACTGGTAAGGGCCGTAGTTGTTGGAACAATTGGAGAGTGTTGCAGGAATTGCATAAGTATGGACATAAGCTCGCACCAGGTGATCTGAAGATGCTTTGGAAGCCGAATAGGGGCTGCTTGGGTTGTATGGTGTGGTTTCCCTGAAATAGTCAAATTTACCCAGCGATCCGAAAACTTCGTCAGTGCTGACATGATGAAAAAGCACCATCCGGTCTTTTCTTCTCCTGAAAATTTCAAGCAGATTAAAAGTACCGACAACATTGGTTTGCACAAAAGTATCAGGCTCCACAATGGATCGGTCCACATGAGATTCGGCCGCAAAATGGCACATGGTATCGATATCATAATCATCCACGATCTTTTCCATAGTCCCTTTATCGCAGATGTCCCCGTACACAAAAACATATTGACCTGGGAAACGCCCGGGAATATCGGCCAGACTTTCCTTGTTTCCGGCATAAGTCAGTTTGTCCGCGTTGATAATACGCATATCCTCTTTAAAATCCGGTGCAGATAAAAGATAACGTATAAAATTGGATCCGATAAATCCGCATCCACCGGTCACCATAATATTTTTCATCAATACCCTCCTGGTTGAGTGCAATATTCTTAATGTACTTTAATCCCCTTTGCTTTTCAAGAAATGTCCTCACTCAAAGGCTTTGAATTCACCATTGAAGAAAATAAATATATTGAAATCAACATGTTTCTCATGCTATGAGCTTTATCCTTAAAGTGTAATTTTTAAAAGAGACAAATGATGACCATATCTGAAAAACAACAAAAGCTTCTTCGGATGATCCCCGGGGTAGATCGGATACTTGCCCTTGTGGACACTGACCCGGATATGGAGGCGATCCCGAGAAATGTTTTAACACGAAGCGTTCGCAAAGTCATTGATCAAACCCGTGAAAAAATATTTAAAAATGATGATAAAGTTACCGAAAAGCATATCACCATTGATCAAATTCTAAAGCAGGTCCACGACCAGGTACAAAAGTCGGTAAGTCCCAAGCTGGTTCCACTGGTCAATGCCACAGGCATAGTGGTTCACACCAATCTTGGACGATCAATTCTCTCGGCGGATGCTCTTGACAACCTTCTTAAAATCAATTCGCGGTATTCAAATTTAGAGTTCGATCTCGAAAAAGGAACGCGTGGTTCCCGATACGCCGTGGTTGAAGATATTCTTTGTGAAATCAGCGGTGCTCAAGCTGCAATGGTTGTTAACAATAATGCGAGCGCAGTGCTGCTTTGTCTCGATACGCTTGCCCGGCAAATGGAAGTTGTTGTTTCACGAGGGGAATTGGTCGAAATTGGCGGATCTTTCCGAATACCCGATGTTATGGCCAAAAGCGGCGCGGTCTTAAAGGAAGTGGGCACTACCAACAGAACTCATCCACGGGATTATGAAAATGCGGTATCTGAAAAAACCGCTCTTTTTCTTAAGGTCCACACCTCCAATTACAGCATTGTAGGATTTACCGCGCAGGTTTCACTATCCCAGCTTGTTGGACTGGGCAAACCCCATGGAATTGCGGTCATGGAGGACCTGGGAAGCGGGACATTTATCGATTTTTCCAGATTCGGCTTGGAAAAAGAGCCCACAGTACAGGAATCCGTGGCCACCGGCGCCGATATTGTCACTTTCAGCGGAGATAAACTCCTCGGCGGGCCCCAGGCCGGCATTATTGTCGGAAAAAAGGCCCTCATCGATAAAATAAAAAAAAACCCCCTGAATCGTGCCCTGAGAATCGATAAAATGACCCTGGCGGCTCTTGAAAGCACTATGCGCCTTTACCGGCAGCCCGAAAAAGCTATCCATGAAATTCCCACCTTAAACATGATCCTTATGCCTTTGTCTCAGGTTCATGAAAAAGCCTTAAGACTTTTAAAACTTCTTGAAAATATCAAAAAACCCGAACTTTCCGTTCACCTCTTGGATTTGATATCAAAGGCCGGGGGAGGATCACTTCCATCTTTACAAATTCCCAGCAAAGGAATCGGCGTTAAAATTAACACAATGACCATCAATGCAGTGGAACGTTTTATGAGAAATAACAGCCCGCCTGTTATCGGTAGAATTGAAGACGATCTTTTTATTATGGATTTGAGGACTGTACAGGTTGATGAATTGGAGATTATCGAAACGGCTTTCAAAACCTTGTTGAATAAGGGATGAACATGAAACAAAGGGACGGTAAAGCTTCGACGGAGCAAGGTGGAAAGCCTGTAAATCATAAGACCAATGGCGGAACTGAAAGAATGCCTCCAATTGATTTATCTGCGGATAAGAAACTATTGAGACATGAACAGCTTTTAAAAATACAGAACATTGCTTTGGCTGATACATTTCCGGAACTCCTTCTGGGTGAAGCTTTTCTGGCAGAAGCTTCAAAGCAGCTGGAATTGTTGGATCATTTCAGTGCACTTATGATCCGCCCCGACCCGCTCAATGATCAGACAGGAAACACTCTGATAAAAACAGGGTTATTTTTTTCTCTGTTTGACATAGTCGATCATGTCTGTAAGTCAAATTCAGGTTTCTGGGGAATATATGACAATGACTGTGTGGCCTGTTTTTTTGAAACAAAAACTTTCCCCGATCCAGCTTTGAACCTTGCCGAAAAAATTCACAGGGAAATGGAAGGCCGCGAAAATATAACGGTATCAACAGGCATCGCATTTTATCCACAACTTACATACAAAAAGGAAGACATTATTGAAAATGCGCGTAAAGCTCTGGAGCATGCCCATTTGTCAGGACATAACAGTATAGTTGAATTTGACAGTGTCAGTCTGAACATCAGCGGAGATAAACTATACCAGCAAGGCAATATCGACGGCGCCATTGCTGAGTTTGAAAAGGCGCTTCTATTGGACCCTGAAAATGTTAATGTTTTCAATAGCCTTGGGGTTTGTTTCGGAGTTCAGGGTAAACATCAAACTGCCATTGATATGTTTAAAAATGTGATGAAAATTGCCCCTGATGACGTCATGGCCCCATATAATATTGGTTTGGCATATTTAATGATCGGAGACAAAGATAAAGCACAGGAATTTTTTCTCCATGCCTTTAGCCTTGATCAAAATCAGCTTGAAGTCGTCATTCACATTGGACGAATCTATCTTGAAAAAAAAGATCCGGAAAAAGCCAAAGAGTATTTTAAAAAAGCAGTTACTATTGATGAAAATTCCGGAACCGGTCATCGCTTTCTTGGAGAATGCTACAGCAAACTGAACCGCCACGAAAAAGCAATTAATTCATATGTAAAAGCGATAAAACTCAATGCCAATGATGCTCATTCACTATCGGCCCTGGCCTGCCTTTATGCGGAGCAGGAATTAAACAGGGATATTGCAATAGTGTTCGGCAGGCAAAGTGTCAAACTTTCACCGGCAACCGCTCTTTTTCGACAACGTCTGGGTAAAGTTTACTTCATGTTTGAAATGTTTGACGAAGCACTGAAAGAGTTCAAATGTGCAACGGAACTGGGACAAGACTGCGAGTCTTTCATTTTGGCAATCCAAAATCGAGAAAAAAAGAAGTGAGCGGTGAGTAGGGAGCAG
>SKZT01000139.1 GCA_007127235.1 Desulfobacteraceae bacterium | reverse complement strand
GGTGTGTGAAAAGACCTGTTTCAAAGGGGGGACATTTGTTATCACCTTTTACAAAATCGTTTCAACAGTCTGATCGAAAGCGAGAAATACCCCCACTGTGTCATGTGTGTGCAAAGACCAGCTTTGGCAAAGGGGGATTTACAAAACTCTCAAATCCCCCCTGTCCCCCCTTTTCAAAAGGGGGGAACCTTTGCAATCATCTTCTGTAAGCTCGTTGCCACGATCTGAATGAAAAAGAGAAGTACCCCGCTGTGTCGAGTGTGGGTAAAGACCAGTTTTCAAAAGGGAGGGAACCTTTGCCTCCCCCAACCCCTCCCAGATGTATAGGAGCTTTCGGACAGGCTCTAATTACAACCCTTTTTTTTCAAAAAACCTGAACAGCAAAACAGCAAATCCGATAAAAACAGGAATGACCACCCAGTGGGTTATCCCCAAAAGCTGTGGAACAGTGAGCTTACCAAAATCTCCCCAAGTATATACTGTATCTCTGAGTATTGGATAGGCTTCTGCAAAAAGTCCCGCCCCGGCAATCATACCAAGAATCCCCCAAAGAGCATCCCATCTTCCTTCACCGACCGCTCCCATGGAAGTACCCGGACAATATCCCAAAAGCCCCCATCCAAGCCCGAAAATCAGCCCGCCGATTATGTTTGGTCCTAAAACAGTGGCTTTGATGGAAAGATCAGCCAAGCCCAGGTCACGGAGCAGATAGATGCCCACCATGCCCACGATAATGCTTGACATCATAAATTTGACAATGGTCATATCCATAAGGCGAAGTGCCCCCAATTGTTTGTCATATCGAAGCACGCGTCCTTTCTGGAGCAAAAATCCGAAAAGTAACCCTGTAACCAATCCATAAATTAACATTCTCATGATTTTTTCCCCCCATAGACCAATCTTGCCATTATTAACCCGCCTATAAAGAAACAGACCAGAGACAAATAACCGCTGACAGCCAGTTGAAGCGAACCGCTCAACCCGTGTCCGCTGGGTCAGCCATCAGCCATACGAGCCCCGAACATGGCGATGACCCCGCCCGAAAAAGCAGTCAGAGCTCGTTTGCCGACACTGTCTGCTCCAAAATGACCGGCCCACATATCGGGTACCGCCTGTAACCTGAACGAGCCCGAAGTAAGTGATGAAATCAGCGCTCCCAGGAAAATACCCACCACAAACATCCATTGCCAATCAATTTTCGGGACTACACGAATAAAATATTCCATTTGAGACACACGTTCCGGCCCGAAAAGTTGCTCGATCATGCCGGCGGTGCGCACAAAAGAAGTTGATGCGCCAAAGTACTGACCTGCGAACCACACGGAAAAAACACCTACCACACCACTTAAAGCCCCCGCTAAATAAGGGTTCCATCCACCATCACGCTGCACCATCTTTTCCTCCTTTCATAAAAGGCATTTTTATTTTTTTTAAGCTTTGAGTTCCCGGTACCGAAAACAACTGGTGAGGTGATCATTGACCATCCCCACCGCCTGCATGAAAGCATAACATATGACCGGCCCAACAAACTTGAACCCCCTTTTTTTCAGTTCATGGCTCATCAAAACAGATTCAGGGGTCCTTGAAGGAACATCTGCAGGATTTTTCCAGGCATTGGTTATCGTTTTATTCCCGGTATATCGCCATATGTATTCATCAAAACTTCCGAATTCATCGCAAACACTAATAAAGGCCCTGGCATTTTCTACTACTGAAAGAATTTTCAAACGATTTCTGATAATTCCCGTCGAGTTTAGAAGCACGTTTATTTTTTTTTCATCATAAACAGCGATTCGATTAAAATCGAAATTATCGAAAGCCTTTTGATAATTCTCCCGTTTTTTCAGAATTGTTATCCAACTCAACCCGGCTTGCGCCCCTTCCAAAACGAGAAACTCAAACAACTTCCGATCATCATGAACAGGGACTCCCCATTGGGTATCATGGTACTTGATATATAAAGGATCGTTTCCTGCCCACAAACATCTTGTCTTCATTTTAAGATTGATGATCCCGATCTTTTTTTTCTTCCTTTTTTTCTTCCTTGCCCGGCAACTGACAGGCATTGCTCATTCAAGTAGAAATTCCAAATTTCGGGAGGATATACTTCATTAGTATTATCCACGCGGCAATAATACCCACGAATATTAAAGTTTCTTTCATTTTATTCTCCTCAATTTAATTAATTCATAATTTGATTTTAAGACCTTGTTTACCAAACATCAAGGTTATTTTCCAATTGTAGACTTATGCGTTGCTTTGACCCTGGCATGCTTCCGGTGGGAATAAAATAAATCTCTCGCAATCCGGCAGCACAGCTTTCAAGTTATCTCTGGTCACTCACTTTTCACCCCCGGTGGTCCTCAAATTAAAAAAAATATCGTTTTCAAGATAATGTTGTTCCAAAGCTTTCTGGTGCTCTTTGACATCGTCTCCAATCAAATTGGCAAGCTCAAAGCTGATATAATTTATCAGGCTGCAAATGGCTATGGGACTTCCTGTAAAAGGGATGAAACGGGACGGGGCAATGAGAGCTTCGCTGGAAAATTGAATCAAGGGGCTTTTGGCACTGTCGGTAATCAATACAAGCCTGATTCCCAGGCGCATGGTATATTTTGCCACCCGAAGCAGTTCATTGGGATAACGCGAAGTAGCAATAATGACCACCAAGCTTTCAGGATGAGCCATATTCAGCCAATCCAGAGTGGTGGAATCACTTCCTTTTAGAATACGTACATTTTTTCGAATCCGGGTCAAAGACCATCCCATATAATAGGCAAACATGTAAGCAATGCGAGATCCAATTACAAAAACAGAATGGCTGTCTTTCAACAAGGGAAACACCCGGTTGAGCACCTCCATATCCAGCGTTTTAAAAAGCTGCTTCAGGTTATCCATCTCATGAAATATGACCCGGCGAAAACGTTCCGACTCCGGCGCCTGGGAGTCAGTCATATCAAGACGTTCCGGCAGTGTCGATTCGGTATCCACATAATCCCTGAGCGCCTGTTGGAATTGACTGTAAGCGCCAAAACCAATCTGGCTGACAAACCTTACAACAGTTGCCTCACTCACGTGACAGTTTTTTGCCAGTTCCCTGGTGGTCATAAACACAACCTTTTGCGGAAACCTTACCACATAATCTCCCAAAACCCTTCCCTTGGGCGTTAACCTGTTTCTCCGCTGAGAAATACTCTCCAATAGGGCATTTGATTGTCCGGTCATAATAATTCCTTTCGGTCATCTTTCCCCAATATTCTAAGAGGCACTTTAGGAAAGTTGTTTTTTTTCTGGTTATAACCAGGTTTTTTGTTTCCAGGTATATTTTTTGCCTTCATTCGCATTGCCTTCATTCGCATCAGGAAGAGAACAATTTGAAACAAAATATATCATTTTTCAGGCAAGTCAGAAAACCTGACTGCTATTAGCAGAAAATAACAGACGTTTCAACATGCAAATGTTTCAAATGTTTTTTTTATGTCAAACCTGTTCAATTCTTATTGACATTTTATCATTTTATTGACATTTTATCACCGTAATGAAATGAATCATTTCATTTTGATTCAGCATAATTCATGGCATGAGGGATCGTCATAAGGTGAAAGCCTGGGGAAAGATATTTTGTATCATGTGATTACGGAATAAACTGGAGTACACTGGTGAGATTAAAAAGCAATTCATATACTAACGGGCGGCTTTGGGGATGGAACCCTCCTTTAAAAAGCAGCTACGATGCGGTTATCATTGGCGGCGGGCTTCATGGATTGGCTACGGCCTATTTTTTAGCACGCCAGCAGAAAATGTCCAATGTGGCTGTCATCGAAAAGCGATATATCGGCTTTGGAGGTTCTGGGAGAAATACGGCAATTGTTCGTGCCAATCAAAGAACACAGGAAAATATTCCCTTGTATAAAGAAGCCCTTGATATGTGGCCCGTTTTAACACGGGAGCTTGATTTCAACCTGATGTTTTATAACTGCGGCAATTTGAACCTGGCCCATAGTGAAGCAGCGCTGAAGGCCATGAGGCTTCAGGTGGCTTCTGCTCAGTTTCAGGGGGTGCAAAGTCACCTGCTGGATCCCAAAGGTTGCAAGAAGTTGATTCCGGCGCTGGACATTTCGGATCGTCCCAGATATCCCATCTATGGCGGCATGTATCATCCACCGGGAGGTATTGTCCGCCATGATGCCGTGGTTTGGGGATTGGCCAAAGGAGCGGCAAAACTTGGCATTCATATCCACCAGGGCACCGAAGTTACAGGCATAGGGGTCAGAAACAAAAAAATTGTCTCTGTTCAAACCGACAAGGGTAAAATTTACACCCCCCGGGTACTGAATGCGGCCGGAGGATATTCCGCTGCATTGTCCTATGAGATGCTGGGTATCAAGTTGCCCATCAGCGTGCTGACTATCCAGGCCATGGTCACTCAGCCTTTGAAACCTCTTTTGCATCATGTGGTATCTTCGGGAGCATATCACTGTTATGCCAATCAGACTTTAAAGGGCGAAATCGCCACAGGTTCCCACATGGATCCGTGGCCCAACTACACCAACCAGAGCACCGCCCGATATATCAAGCATCAGGCGGAAGCCATGACCGAACTTCTGCCGTGTCTGAGAGGGGTCAAGTTTATGCGGATATGGGGAGGGCTTGCAGACATGACCCCGGACATGGCACCTGTCATTGATGGCAACAACATTATCACGGGATACTACATGGACTGTGGCTGGGGATATTTTGGCTTTAAGTCGTGCCTGGTTACGGGAAAGTATATGGCGAAATTCATGGCGGACGGTATATGTCCTGGAATTTTAAAACCTTTTGCTCTGCGGCGTTTTGAACAGCATCGTCTTATGGGTGAGACGGCTGCTGTGGTCAACTATAGCCCGGATAATTGATTCGGAGAAAACAACCATGGCATTTACTATTGTGTGCCCTGTGTGCGGCATAAGACGAAGCTACGAGTTTCGGTTCGGGGGTGAAGACAAGGGACCCAGGCCTGAGGAAGACACATTGACTCCGGCAACATGGTGCGAATATGTACATTTGAACAACTGTGTGGCCGGTATTCAGAAAGAATGGTGGTTTCACCGGGACGGCTGCGGGTCCTGGTTTACCATTTATCGAGATACAACCATTAATCAGCAAGTTGAGAATAGCATAGATGAAACGAATCCATAAATTACCCACATTTCGAATTCATCCTGAACAGAGCCTTACTGTCAATTTCGGCAAAAAGCAATGCCGGGGTGTCGAAGGCGACACCATTGCAACCGCCTTGTATGCCAATGATGTCCGTATTTTCGGGAGAAGTTTGAAATATCACCGGCCGCGCGGCCTTTACAGTCTGGATGGAGAATGCAGCAACACCCTGGTGGCTGTTGATGGTGTTCCAAATGTTCGGGCGGAAAACACCCCCGCTGTAAATGGTATGACTGTCAATGCTCAGAATGTTTTCGGCGCCACCCCGGAATTTGACATGATGCGTTTCATGGATGAACTCAGCTGGATTATGCCCGCCGGTTTTTACTACCAGACACTTCACAAACCGGCCCGCATCTGGCCTTTGGCCATCAAACATATCCGAAAAGCCGCGGGTCTTGGAGTTCTGGAGCCGGATTTTCGCATGAAAGGCAAGTTTGATGAAGTTCACATCTCCACCGATGTCTGTGTGATCGGCGGTGGTCCTGCCGGGATGTGTGCTGCCCTTTCCGCCGCGCAGCAGGGACTTCGGGTGGTACTTCTGGAAAATCGCCCCTGGCTGGGAGGTGCTTTTGAATATCGCCCCTCAGAATATCGCAACGGCCTTGCCCTTTATCAGAGGGCAAAAGATCTTTCAAAAGATGTTGAAAATACTACGAATATCAGAACGTTCAAAAATACGGCCATGATTGGTTCCTATAATAACGGCCTGGTAACGGCTTTTCAGCGTGGAAGCAAATCGGAAGTTTTTACCGAACGTTATATGGAAATTCGTGCCAAAAGTACAGTGGTGGCTACTGGCTGTATCGAACGACCGTTGCTGTTTGAAAATAACGAACGGCCGGGTGTCATGCAGATTGGATGCGCCCATCGTCTTGCCCGCACCTGGGGGTTGCTGCCGGGTAAAAAAGCCGTTTTCAGTATCGGCCATGACCTGGGAATAGAAGCAGCCATCGATTTGGCCGATCTGGGGCTCAATATTGTCGCTGTAGCTGATATACGTAAGGATAGTTACGATTCAAATCTGGCTGAGGAGCTTGAAAAAAGAAACATTCCGTTTCTTTCCGGATGGGTGGCTACCCGTGCCCATGGAGCAAAAACTGTCAAAGCAGCAACCATAAGTACCATCAACGCCACCCGGCACCGCAAATTCACCTGTGATACGGTGGTGGCATCGGCCGGAATGACACCGGTTACAGGCCCCTTTACAGTGGCAGGGGGAAAACTCAGATATGACAAGCACACCGGGTTTTTTCTTCCTTATAATATGCCGCCGCGAATGCATATTGCAGGAAGAATACTTGGACTGGATGATCCGCTTTCAATTGAAACTTCAGGCCGTGTTGCCGGACTTAAAGCGGTATCAGAATGCGGCATCCCTGTTAAAAACCTTCTGAGAGAAACCCAGGAAAACCTGGCCAAACTTACAGGCCCAAGCCGGGGAACCAAGCTGGTGAGCGGGCCCATAAAGGGCAAAGAAGCCTTTATATGTTTTGATGAAGACTGTACACTCAAAAATATTGACCAGGCCATGCACAAGGGTTTCGATGTCCCTGAGCTGATCAAGCGCTTTACTTCTGCCGGCACAGGACCAGGTCAGGGCGGAATTCCCGGACATAACCTTCCACTGTATATCGCCGAGACCGGAGAATCTCCTGACAGAAACCCCAGGCCCACTACCGTGCGTCCACCTCTGGTTCCCACCTATCTGGCCACCTATGCCGGTACAAACCACGATATGAGCAAACGCACCCCCTTGCATGAGACCCAGAAAGCCGCAGGCGGCAGAATGGAAAGAATCGGAGTTTGGAACAGGGCCCGGCGGTTTTCATCCGACAAGAATGCTGAAAATGAAATCGATAATGTCCGCAGAAACGTTGGTTTGCTGGATGCATCGACTCTCGGCAAATTTCGCATTTTCGGACCCGACGCCCTCAAAGCCTTGCAAAGGGTTTATGTGGGGGACATGTCAAAAGTCAGGGGCGACAAGGTAAAATACTCCGCCATGTGCAATGAAGACGGTTGTCTTATCGATGACGGGATCGTGGTTAAAATCGGTGAAAACGATTATTATATGACCGCTTCCACCGGGCGGGCCGGACAAACCATTGAATGGATCCGCTATCACACCCGCTACGACGGCTGGAAATATCACATGGTCAACCTCACCGACGCATACGGTGTAATCAATATGGCCGGACCCGACGCCCGCAAGGTGCTTGAGAAAGTCACCGATGCCGATGTCTCCAACCAGGCTTTTCCCTTTGCCGGGTACCGGGAATTTTCAATCCAGGATGTCCCGGTGCGTGCCATGCGCCTGGGTTTTGTAGGTGAATTATCCTATGAACTGCATGTACCCTCTTCTTACATGCAATCTGTATGGGATCTTCTGGAAAATACCGGAAAAGCATTCGGTATTCAAAAATTCGGGCTGGAAGCCCAAAATACCCTTCGCATGGAAAAAGGGCATGTCATTATCGGTTCCGAATCTGAACAGCGAACCACCCTTCATGATCTGGGCCTCGGTTTTCTCTGGTACCGCAATAAACCCGAGGCCAAAACGGTTGGTGCCTTTGCTCTGAAAGACACCGAGCATCAGAAAGGACGATTGAAACTGGTGGGTTTTAAAATGAGAGATCCCAAATCCCGGGTTCCCAGAGACGGATCTCCTATTGTCGACACACGTATCCGGGGCTATGTATGTACAGCCCGTTACAGCACTGCGCAAAAACAGCCGGTCGGTATGGCCCTTGTGGATGACTATCTTTCGCCCGTTGGAACCTTGATCAAAATTTATGAAGACGGATGCAGAGGCAATCTTATGCTGGCAAAGATCGAACCCATGCCGTTTTATGATCCCGAAGGCAAAAGGATGCGAAGTTGAACCAGCTGATGGAGTGCGAAAGTTGTACTTTCGCCTGACCGGCTGCAAGCCGGGTCACCTGAATTCCATCATTCCTGCGAAAGCAGGAATCCATGGGGTTTCAGTAGCTGCCTGGATAGCGCTCGCGCTTCACTTCGTGCCCGGGTCTCCGCTCCACTGCGCCCGGAATGACGGTTATTGTAAAGTATGGTGCAAAAAAAAACTTGATCATCGAGCGTAAAAAAGAATTTTTTAGACTTAAGCGTAGAAACGTAATTATAAGAAATCAAAATGAAAGGTAGCAACACATGACAGTCAACCTGGAACGTCGGTCCCCCGTTACACTGAAAGGAAGGCCAGCAAAAACCGAGATAAGGGATGGATGGCGGATTGTCTCACGGTATTCCGGCAATGCTCAAGGGCCCCATATTATAGATCTGAGCCATTTTTCAAGGTGGGATATCCAGGATGATGCTCTTGAGCAAGTAGAACCTTACGGAAGCAAAATTCCTGCAAAACCGGGACAAATTTTCATGGACATAAATCTTTTAATCGGGCGCCTGAACAGAACACAGGCCATTGCCTGGCATTTTGCCCCAGAAAAGCCGGTTTTTCCTCAGACAAAGGCTTTCACGGATATTACTGATGCAGCCGTTGCCATTGCCCTGACAGGCCCATGGGTTTTTGATCTGGCTGAAAAACTATGCGCCCTTGACCTTTCTGAGCCTGATAAAAATCCGCCTTTTCTCGTACAAGGCCCCTTTTCACATGTACCCTGCCACATATGGGTGCTTCACCATGAAGATTCCCGAGGATGCATCGCTTTGACCTGCTCAAGAGGATATGCCGGGGATATGGTAAATGGGGTGCTGGAAGCAGGCGCTCAATGGGGTATCCTGCCGGAAGGCGAAGACAGATTCAGGTCATGGATGGGCTGGTAGGCAATTAAGGTGACTGGCACTAGTTACCCGATTGTAAACGCAAAACCAAATATGAAATCTTTTGCAGCTAACAACGGCGGACCAAGATGAAAATCGCTATCGCACAAATCAACCCGATAATTGGAGATTTCGAATACAATAAAGAGAAGATATTTCAATATGCGGAAACAGCCATCGAAAATTCCTGTGACCTGGTAATTTTTACCGAACTGATTTTATCGGGTTATCCACCACGGGATCTTTTGGAAAAAAAAGATTTTGTGGATGCCTATCAACATTATTTGGATCTGCTCATTGAAAAGATCCGCGGCATTGGTGTTGTGTGCGGTTTTGTAAAACCCAATCCCGAGCCCGAAGGCAATTCATGGTTGAATACCGCGGTGCTTTTTGAGGATGGTAGAATTATCCATGAGTGCTACAAGCGTTTGCTTCCCACTTATGATATTTTTGATGAAACCCGATATTTTGAACCCGGACAAAAAACAGAGACTTTTTTTTATAAAGGAAAAACCGTCGGCTTAACCATTTGTGAGGATATCTGGAACGATAAGAATTTTTTCAAACGCCCCATTTATCATACCGATCCGTTACCCATGCTGGTACAACAAGGGGCTGATTTAATTATCAATATTTCAGCATCCCCTTATCAATTGGGTAAAAGAAATTTCAAGTGGGATATGTTGAGTTCAATTGCCAAAAAATATCGGGTACCCCTGGTTTATGCCAACCAGGTGGGAGGAAATGACAGTGTATTGTTTGACGGCCTTAGTGTAGTTTTTGATAAAGAAGGAAAACTAACGGCGCAGGCAAAAGACTTCCAGGAGGATCTGCTTATTTTTGATTTGGATCAAATGGAATCAGCCCATCATTATTCGGGTGTTTTTCATCCCATTTCAAAAACAGACTTGGAGTCGTTATATAAAGCCCTGATTATGGGCACAAGAGACTATGTCACCAAGTGCGGTTTTTCCAAAGTGGTCATCGGCTCAAGCGGAGGCATCGATTCTGCTTTGACAGCATGTATAGCTGTAGATGCTTTGGGCAAAGACAATGTAAGCACTGTTTTTATGCCGTCACGTTACACGGATGTCGCCAATTTTACAGACACCCGTCAGTTGGCTGAAAATTTGGGAGTATCTTATGTCTGTGTTCCGATTGATAAAATTTTCGACACTTTTTTGGAAAACCTGTCACCCATTTTTAAAAATGAAGATCCAGGAATTACTGAGGAAAACATCCAGGCCCGGATTCGCGGAATAATTCTCATGGCATTTTCCAATGAGTTCCACAGTCTTGTTTTGTCAACCGGTAATAAATCGGAACTGGCAGTTGGATATTGTACCCTTTACGGGGACATGAGCGGAGGGCTTGCAGTAATCTCAGATGTACCCAAAACAAAAGTTTATGAATTATCCGAATTTATAAATCGCCATAAAGAAATCATTCCTGTTAATATTCTAAAAAAAGCGCCATCCGCCGAACTTAAACCAAACCAGACCGATCAGGATGATCTTCCACCCTATGAAATTCTAGATCCAATTCTTAAAGCCCATATCGAACAGGCAATGGGTGTGGAAGATCTGGTGAAAATGGGTTTTGACCGCATGATCGTTGAGGATGTGGTACAAAGAGTGGCCCGAAACGAGTATAAAAGATATCAAGCCGCACCGGGCCTTCGAGTTACATCAAAAGCTTTCGGATACGGGCGAAGATACCCTCTGGCACAACGATTCCGTTTTAAAAAGTGAATTAGTCTTCGGAATTTTCCTCGGATGATAATTCCATATCCGGTTTATGAACCAGTTCTTCTATGGTACCATAAATGTTTTTGAAGTGTTCGGAAAATGTTGTGGGTGTTATTCTTCCGGTTTCGATAAATTTGACAATAATTTCTTTGGCTGCTCTCAATATTTGTTCCTCTGCCTTATCCATTTTATTTGATCCCATGATTTAGACCTTTCAAACTTAATTAATCAGATACCCTCATGATCTTTGTTGGCTAGCAGATAAACGCAAGGGTGTCAAGACCATAGTAGTTTCCTTCTTGAGCGATCTCATAGTGGTAAAGTTGCTCAAGGTCATTCCGGCGGAGGCTGGAAGCTGGGATGATGAAAATTACCCTTTTTTGGGGTCCGTTGTATGATATTCTGAAAACCACTCAGATTTGGGAGAAGCTAAGTTGCGTCCATAAAAAAACGTTTTTATTTTTTTACGGAAAATGTTAATATTCCGGTCACCTGAAATCTCGAAAACAAATAAAACCTGTAGGAATTTCGAGGCTGATTTTGTACCCATTTTTATCAGTCTATGATTTAACCCTGGATGATGAAAATATCAGGCCATTTTTATTGGGGAGAATTTTGATGTTTGTTTTTAAAATGAATTTTTTCAAATACTTTGGTAATATATTTCGAATATTATTTTTTTTGATAATTTCCATTGCTTTTATAGGATGCTCCACTGTTTCAAACGTCAAAGATGCAACGATCAAAACTGCCAAAAACACAGCGCACCATACAACCAGAATTATTCCTTTCGTGGGAGCTTCCAATGATGGAATGATTCGAAAAGTGGCGGTAGTTTCGTTTGATAATGAGACCGTTCTTAAACAACTTTCACTGGAAGAAACCCTTCAAAACACCATAGTTCAATACTTTTCCGAATCGTGTCCGTCGGTTCAGCTTTTGTTTCCCGGGACTCCCGGTTTTCCTGAACCCTTAAAGCTGATTAAAAGCCAGCCATTGGAAACCTTTGATAACCTGACAATTGTTAAAACAGGACGACAATCCGGAATGAACGCAATCATGACGGGGAGAATCGTCAATGTGAGTACTTCCAGAGAGGACAAAGGAATTTTATGGTTCCGTGAAACCAGGGAGAAGCTTCAAATTCAATTCTACCTGGAAGTTATGGATATGGAGACCGGAGCCAAAATTTTCGATGCCCGCTTTGTACACGAAATAGACGGTTTAGATCCTCAGCAAATACAGGCTTTCAGGGATGGCCAACCAACAATTTCTACTTCCATCACCAGAGAAATTGACGAGCTTGGGCAAGACATGGCAAGAAAAATGTGTAGAGCCATTTTGTCTCAGCCCTGGACCGGATTTATCGCATCTGTGGAAAACCAGCAGGCTTTTTTACCTTTCGGAAAAAGCAGTGGAATAGAAAAAGGCAAAATTTTAAATACTTTTGATACCGGAGAGGTTGTTGAAAATTTTGCAGGACAGCAATTCGTATTGCCCGGGAAAAAAATCGGAAAAATCAGAATTTCAAGGGTCGAAGAAAATTTCAGCACAGGCGAAATCATTTCCGGTGAAAATATCCGTCCGGGCAATTCAGTAAAACTACCAAAGTGATTTGAGCGTAACTTGTTTGTGTGAAATCCGATATTCTGTAGGTGCGAATTCATTCGCAATCAAAATCCGGCACGGATTTACAGAAAATTCTTTAAAACCATCCAGCAACTTTATTTCCGGGAAAAGGGTTTTAGAGCCTATAGTTAACATCGGGGTTCACATTGTGCGAATGAATTCGCACCTACAACTGAGCACAAGTCTTTTTACACAAACAGGTTACACTCAAATTAATTTTCGACACCAATTGCCACTCAAAGTTTATAACACCACATATTTATTCGGTTTTCAGACCATTACTAATTTGAGGAGATCAAGAGTTCTGAAGTTACATTTTTTTCGCCAAAAAATTGTTCGACATCCTTTTGATATGAATCTATTAGAGCCAGAGCGTCGGACTCGGTATTGAGATGTTTGATGGATTCCCGGAAATGTCCGTTATGAGGAAGCCCTTTGACAAACCACCCCAAACGGCTTCTCATGATATACATAGCGGTCTTTTCACCCAAAAACTCAACTGAACGCCTGAGATATTCCCTTGCTTGTCCCAGACGATTGAGCAAATTGTTCTCAGGGGGATTTTCACCCTTTAAGGCGGCAGATGCCTGAGTAAAGAGGAAAGGATTTCCTATGGCGGCTCTTCCAATCATGACGGCATCGCACTCTGTTTCATGAGTCATCCTGACGGCATCCTGCCATGAATTAATATCTCCGTTGCCAATAACCGGAATGGAAACACTTTGTTTTACCTTTGAAATGACTGTCCAGTCAGCCTTGCCACGGAAAGCTTGCGAGGCCGTACGAGGATGGACCGCAATAGCATTGACACCGCAAAACTCAGCGATTCTGGCAATTTCAAGCGCCTGATTTCCCGTGAAATCCCAACCACTTCTGATCTTGATAGTCAACGGAACGCGAATTGCTTCTCTGACTGATTTCAAAATTTTTTCCGTTTGGTCCGGATGTTTCATTAAAGCCACGCCGGCACCGGTTTTAACGATCTTTTTTACGGCACACCCAAAATTAATATCAACAATATCAGCACCCAACGCCTCCATCATTGCTGCAGCTTCTGCCATAACCAACGGGTCTGTTCCAAACATTTGGGCAGACAAAGGTTTTTCGTCAGGATGGCTCTCTAACAAGCGGATAGTCTTTTGGCTGTTTCGAACCAGGCCGTTGGCACTTATCATCTCGGAATATACCAGCGAGGCTCCGGCTGCTTTGGCCAAAAGCCTGTGCGGAAGATTGGTAATTCCGGCCATAGGGGCCAAAACAGCCCCTTTTTCAATTTGAATCGAATCAATATTCATCATTTTTTCGTAAAAACTCAATGTTCATGCAAATACTATCGCCCACTGCCCCCGAGACCGCGTTGCATGGCCTGCCTCTCAATATCCTTATGTCTTTCATCGATTCCGGATTTTTCCCGATAATGCTTCTGTATAGCATCACGGGTGTCGGGCAGCAAGCCAAAGGGATTAATATTTAATGCAGCCCCTACAAACAGTATTAATGCGGCTATCAGAGAACACAGAAGCTCGGGGCGTAATAAAAAGGACTGTTTTTTTTTGGGTTTCAAATAACCGACAAATACCTTCCAATTATACACCAGAAGGTGAATAAGAGCCAGCACGAGAAAAACGGGCGCAGATGTCAGATGTATGGACACCCACCGGCCTTTTTCAAGGCCCAGCAATTTCCAGGATATTAAATCCGCCACCCTGCATTGGGGAGACATGTAGAGAACTATGCCTGACAACGCCAGAGCAATGAAACAAAAGGTGAGCATCAGCGAAATACATACCCGAACCGAGATAGTCTTATTTTTTTTCATAAGAAAATGTTTAACCGTATTTTTTCATCAATCTTTTTCGAGATCATTGACCTAAAGCATCACAGTTTTTCAGTCTCTTTCACAAAAATGAATTATTATACTACAATTTTTCATTTTAATCATCAATGGTATGAAAATTCTACTTTTAACAATTCCAATTTTCATATATTAGATAGGCTGACTCAAAAACAATTGTGATGGAAAGAAAAATGAACAAATCAAAAAATACTCTCTATACAATGGATGTTATTCTCGTTGGCGGACCGGTTTCCGATACATTTATAGAAAAGAATCCTTCGGTAATTCGGACAATTGAGATTCGAGGTAATCAAACATTAAAGGATTTGCACAATATCATCTTTGATGCTTTCCATAGAACAGAGCAACATATGTATGAATTCCAATTAGGCGGCGAAGGGCCTAATGATCCCAATGCCAGAAGATATGTTTTTCCCGATATGTTTCAGGAACCAGCGGATAATTTAAAATC
>SKZT01000020.1 GCA_007127235.1 Desulfobacteraceae bacterium | reverse complement strand
GTACCTGCCCGTGAGGCTGTATATCAAAACTTCTCTGCAAAATTTCCAGGTCGTAAGGTCTGGCCGATTTTTGATCCGAAGGGGGTGCCAGCACATATCGTTCCAATTGCTTGTCGGCTTCTTTTTGTATGGAAACTGGAAGCCGGCGATAGTCTTTGATAAATCTCTTGGAGAAAGCCAGCTTCATATTTTTGAAGTCTTTAGCGCTTTGATAGCCTCCTTGGCGTTGTCAAAGGTACCGACGATATCTCGACGGCGGACCTCTTCGTCAACTTCGGCTTCTTTATCCTGCCACTGCTTGGTGTAGAAATATTCCTGGTCGGGCTGGATCTGGTGTGATGAAAATTGTCCCAAGATTGGCCTGAAAAATCCTCTGAGTTTTGTTCTGTTGCAGATATCAGGTGTCAGGATATGGAAAATAAAAATTGCAGATACCTGAAACCAAATTCACTGGCACTTAATTTTCGGAACAGATTCGGGAGGATAAAACAGATCCTAAAACTGGGTGATTTTCATCACCCCAGTTGGGGAGGATCGCCGAATTTTTCAGCTTTTGAAAAAACTCTTGTTGAGCCTGGGATAATCAGGAGAGGTTTTACATCGAGAATGCTTGGGTCTGGAAAATTTTTTGTTATCAAAGAAGGGCGGATTGTTTCGAAGGCGTTGTTTGTTGATGCTGTTGAAATAAAACAGACCGAATCCACTACAATTAGATTGGAGAAGAAATGATAGCCTTATCGGTTTCATTTTTTGCCTCGTTTGAAACTGTCCAACATTGATTGACGAAATTTTAGCAGGCTTTGCTTTATCCGCTGAATGATACTTTCCTGCTGGTTCATTGTGGATGCAAACTCCGAATTTTTTGCCAGTCTAATTATTTTTTTCTTTTTCATGGTTTTCTGCTACCTAATTGTTTCAATTGAATTTGGTTTATCATTGGCGAAATTTTTTATTAACCTCAAATAGCATGGAAACAAGAAAAGGACAATTCAATTAATTAATGATAAGAGATGAATTATGAAGCAGAAAACACATTTAAACATTTATATGGTTACGATTGAAAAAACGCCCATTGAACTTTGTCAACTCTTGAAATTTGCAAACCTCGTTCAAAGTGGCGGGGAAGCCAAAACAGTGATTGCCCGTGGATTGGTGCGGGTAAACGGAGAGGTTGAAACCCGCAAGCGGAAAAAATTGAATCCGGGTGATATGATTGAATTTGAAGGGGAAAAAATTAAAATTAAGGAGAACCAGCCATGACAGATAAAGTGACTTCAGGGAGACGAGCCTCCGGAATTTCCAATTGCATGGATTATCTCCATGATCCCTTGTTAAACAAGGGAACCGCATTTACTGAATCGGAACGTGAGGTCCTCGGGCTCCATGGGTTTTTGCCGCCGGGAGTTCAGACCCTTGAAGATCAGGTATTGCGGGTGATGGAAAATTTTAACCGGAAAACCTCCGATCTTGAAAAATACATTTTTCTCATGGCCCTTCAGGACCGGAATCAGACACTGTTTTACCGTGTGATCATGGACCATCTGGAAGCGATGATGCCCATCATTTACACGCCTACTGTCGGTTTGGCCTGTCAGGAGTATTCCCATATCTTCCGGCGGCCCAAAGGCGTTTTTTTTGCCTGTAAAAACAAGGGACGCTTCTCGGAAATCCTGGGAAAATGGCCAAAACGGGATGTCAGAATCATTGTGGTCACCGATGGCGAACGCATTCTCGGCCTGGGGGATCTGGGCGCAGCAGGAATGGGTATTCCCATTGGAAAATTGTCTCTTTACACTGCCTGCGGGGGAATTCATCCGTCCTGGTGTCTTCCGGTAACCATTGATGTGGGGACCAATAATGTGGATCTGCTGCATGACCCTCTGTATTTCGGCATGCGGCATCCGAGAATTCAGGGGGAAGCCTATGACGAATTGATGGAGGAGTTTATCGATGCGGTTCAGGAAAATTTTCCGGGGGCATTGATTCAATTCGAGGATTTCGGAAACACAAACGCGTTTAGGCTCCTGAATAAATACCGAGACCGGATATGCACATTTAATGACGATATCCAGGGCACCGCCAGCGTAGCCCTGGCCGGTTTGTTCAGTGCATTGCGCATCACCGGAAAAAAACTGATTGATCAGAAAATTGTTTTCCTGGGCGCTGGCGAAGCGGGAACGGGCATCGCCGATCTGGTTGTAACCGCCATGACAGATGAAGGCCTGTCGCCGGCGGAGGCCCGGGAGCGATGCTGGTTTGTGGATTCAAAGGGTCTGGTGGTAAGAAGCCGGGAGAAACTCGCCAGCCACAAACTTCCCTATGCCCATGACCACGATTATCACCCGTATTTCCTGGATGTGGTAAAGGCGCTGAAACCCACGGCCATCATCGGTGCCAGCAGCCAGCCCGGAAGATTCACCGGGCCTGTGCTGGCGGCAATGGCGGAACTTAACGAACGGCCCATTGTGTTAGCCTTGTCCAATCCAACTTCCTGCTCCGAATGTACGGCAAAAGAAGCCTATGTCTGGACGAACGGTCGAGCTGTATTTGCCAGCGGCAGTCCGTTTGAACCGGTAACGCTGGAAGGGAAAACATTTGAGCCCGGACAGGGGAATAATGCCTATATTTTCCCTGGGGTGGGGCTGGGCATAATCAGTTGCGGTGCCCGGCACGTCATTAATGAAATGTTCCTCGCAGCCGCACAGTCGCTTGCCTCTCAGGTATCTGAAGCGGACCTGCATCGAGGAAGCATTTATCCGCCATTGAAACAGATACGGCAAGTGTCGCTGAACATCGCCGTGGCGGTAGCGGAAATGTCTTTTGAAAAGGGCCTTGCCACTATTCCGAGGCCGGGCGACCTGACTCAATTTATCCGAACAAAGATGTATGAACCGGTTTATCCGGTATATGCGTAGGTCCCTGTTATCCCATTGACTTGAGACTAATAAAATAAAGATAACTGTTATTTATTCAGCTTTCAAATACATCAGCTCGGGATCCAAATCATAAGTCCATGGAGCACCGGAATTTACCCATCCGTTCAGCATCCTTTTTCCAAGGAAGTAACTGCGCGGGTCTTGAACCATGTCCCCTTTAAAGCCGTCAACAATGTTATAGACATTTTTAAAGCCGGCTTCTGCGAGAATATTAACGCTGCTCGCACTTCTGCCGCCTGCAACGCACATAATGAAAATGGTGTCATCAGTATTAAATTTTTTCTTAACTTCTTCTAAAAAGTCTGGATTGTCCACCATGACAGGTGCTTTTTTTTCGGTATCGTACTTGTAGGTCAGAAATTTGGAGGGAATGTTATGGGCCATGGGGGCATGGCCGACAAAAGCGTATTCTTCGGGTGTTCGGCAATCAAGAATCTTGATTTGCTCCGGATTAATTCTCCATTGCTCATAAGCTGCTTCGGCGGTAATGTATAAACCCAAACTGGTCTGTTTGGATTTTGGAAGTTGCGTTTCAATGATGGGCTGGGCTTCCCCGGAAATTTTGGCCACGGGGCTGGATTCAACTTTCTGAACAAAACCCGAAGCTGAAAAAATGCATAAACAAAAACATAGACAAAAAACGGCTGACTTTTTCATTTGGCCCTCCTGTGTTATCGTCGAATTACTTTTGCCAATAAAAATCTTAACACCAATAAAAATCTTAACACCCGGAAGAGGAGTTTTCGTTCGGGCACTGATATTGGCAAACGAAATAGAAAGTAATTGGCATTTTGTCAATGAAAATATGGTGGAGTTTTTATCCGGATTCCGAAAACCAAGGTGCATCAAATGTCTTTCTACTGCCTTGGATCACGAAGATTGGGCAGGGAAGTTTGTCCGGTGCTTCTATACGGGTTGATATCGATACCTCCCCTTCGGGTAAACCGGGCTGACAGTGTCATGGATTCAGGTTTGCAATACCGGAGAATATCGCAGAACATGGTTTCCACACAATTTTCGTGAAAGCCCTGATGCTGCCGAAATCCGATGAAGTATTTTAGCAGTGCCTCCGGCCTAATCCGAAAACCGGAGTAGGTTAAAGATACCGTTGCCCAATCGGGTTGTCCTGTAACGGGACAGTTGGTTCGAACCAGGCGGGAAAAAAGGGTTTCAGATACCCGGTAAGGGTCTATTGCCAACAGATGGGGGCAAGGTATAAATTTCGGGTTCTTTATGGGATAATAATCAATACAGGTTCCGGGGGGATCCATTACTTGAAGCCCGTTAAAATCTTTTGGTGCAATCAGTCGAACATGGATGTTTGATTTCACGATGTTTCCGATGTCTTCAGCCAGAATTTTTTTCAGGTGGCCGGAGCTCCGGATTCGGGTCATGGCGAAACTGTTAAGGTACAATTTCAAAGATTTTGATTCTACAATGTTAGGTGTGGTGGCCGGTATTCGAACTTCGGCCACGGCAATATCCGGTTTGCCGCTGTTATCCAGCCAGGAAAGCTCCCAACAGTTCCAGATATCTTCCCCGAAAAAAGGCAGGGCAGCATTATCGGCAATGCCCGCTTGATTTCTGCCGATTTTACGGGGGATTGGTTGAAGCTGTGTCGGATCATAGCTCTCGCAAAAGGCTACTTGTTGTCCAAGAGGAAGGTTTTTATTATTATAGATGTCGTTCATCGAGGCTTTGCTGAATCCAGATAAGTTGTGGGATCCATTTTTTCTTCAAACCGAAGGGCATATCGGCGTTCGTTACAGGCGCTGCAGACTCCGCAATGATGTAGCCCCCCTTTATAACAAGTCCATGTTTTTGCATAGTCCACTCCAAGCTTGCGACCTATGTCGCCTATGTTCCGCTTGTCAAGACCCTCGTAGGGAAATCTAACGGAGACTTTACCATCGGTTCCAAAATAAACTGCCTGGCTGAATGCCCGGTTGAAATCAGGTCTGCAGTCCGGGTATATCGCATGATCCCCTCCATGAGATGCCAGAACAATCTCGGAGGCACCAACGGATTCGGCATAGCCTGCGGCAATGCTCATGAGAATTCCGTTGCGAAACGGAACCACTGTTTGCTTCATGGTCGACTCATTATATGGGCCTTCCGGAATTGGATCGCCGGAAGAAAGCAATGCCGATTTGAAAAAACCCTTAAAAAAATCAAGGGGGACAATGTGATGAGGGACTTTCAGGTTTTCGCATATATTTTTTGCCATGGAAAGTTCACGGTGGTTATGCCGGGAGCCGTAGTCAAAACTGAGGGCCTCAGCCCTTATACCCCGGTCAAGTATGTCGTAGAGCAGGACGGTTGAATCCATGCCGCCGGAATATACAATTACAGTATGAACCGATAA
Source organism: Desulfobacteraceae bacterium (assembly GCA_007127235.1). Classification (GTDB taxonomy): domain Bacteria; phylum Desulfobacterota; class Desulfobacteria; order Desulfobacterales; family SKZT01; genus SKZT01. Next base: position 9,527 of record SKZT01000020.1, on the reverse strand, counting down.
TGGTTTCATTTAGAAAATCCTTAAATTTGCTTTTTACGGTCATGGGCCAGAATATGAAGCCGGGGAGATAAGCAGTAACCGTGGCGGATACAAAGGTCCCAGATGACAGGCATCCGACGGAGCTGTTCTTTCCGGCTTCGCCCCAGGGGCATCAGCCATACACGGTCTTGTGGAAATCCTGAGTTTTTGATGGCATTCAGGGTTTCATTCGGATCATCACCTACCAAAGGTTTCAGCCAGTGTGCTCTGGAAAGCATTTCGGCCGATGGCCACTTTCCGGGTTTGGGTGAAAGCACCACAATGCCGTTAACATCCTCAGGAATACCGGCCCGTCCACTGGTTTCAAACTGGAGGGTCATCCCCTTTTTAACCAGGATTTGTGACATTTCACGAAGTCCCTGATCCCATTGAAGAAAAGGCTCTCCCCCGGTAATTACCACCAATGGGCATTTAAAGCCGCAAACCTGCCCTATGATTTTTTCGGCTTTTATCGGTGTTCCCGGTTCAAGAGCCTCGGGCGTGTCGCAAAACTCACAATAGGGAGGTACACATCCGGACAACCTGACAAACACTGCCGGCCGGCCGGTAAAGGGCCCCTCGCCTTGCAAAGAATGAAAAATTTCACATATCATCAGCATGATCTTCGCTCCACATTGCCCAACTGTTCCAGGATTCAAACACGGTTACATGATGTAAACGACAATTGGGGCGTTTTAAGTGGGCTTTTAGTCTGAAAAAAATGGTGCGGGCCATGTTTTCGGCTGTGGGCGGACAATTCTGATAATCCGGAAGATCATTGAGGAATGCGTGATCGTAGCTGCTGAGTATTTCGCGGGAAACCACGGACCTGAGGTCCGAAAAATCCATCAGCCAGCCGTTGCTGTCAATTTGCCCGGATACACAGACTTGCAAACGATAGGTATGTCCGTGAATATCTGTACACCTGCCGAAAATCTCCCGATTTTCAGCCTCTGAGAGATCTTTACGAAAAAGACGATGAGCAGAATCAAAATGAAATTCACATGTAATGGAAAGCATAGCCACCTATAGTGAGGGATAATTTTTATAGCGGGATGCCGCTCGTCCGCTTCAAAAATTTTTGTTCAATACTGTTCAAAATATTAGTTGGTCAATATAACAGTATTGTTTTTATAATGTCAATGAGCATGAATTGAAAGATAACCCGAACTTGGGTAGTGGCTGGACGAAAACTTTCTTCCTTCCGCGAGGTTGGTCTTTACGCATACAGACCACAGAGGGGTTATCAAGAAGCCGCCTTGTACCCTCGTTCTCACGCAGAGCATGGTAACGAGAAAAATCCCATAACCATCGATATGAGGACTCTCGGGTTTAATATCCGAGAGTCCTCATATAAGGGGTGTTGAGTGCAGCAAGTCCCCCCTTTGATAAAGCTGGTCTTTACCCACACATGAGACAGTGGGCATTTTTAACAGCTTAAATCTTGATGGTCGAGTTTTTTTCGCCATTCCTGCGAAAGCAGGGCACGAAGTGAAGCTTTTCAGCGCTATCCAGTGGGTTTCAGCCGCTGCCTGGGTAGCGCTGAAAAGCTTCACTTCGTGCCCGGGAAGAAGGAATAAATGACTTTTCGTTCAGGCAATAGTCACAAGATGGGACGTCTTGAACGAATAATCAGCAGCGGCCGGTCGACTTGCTGGAGTATCCCGGCGGATACACTTCCATAAAATACACGGCTTAATCCACCTTTTCCATGGCTGGTCAATGCAATCAGATCGGCGTTTTCCTGTTCGGCTGTGACAATAACTGAGTTGGCGATAGCCCCGTAGACAATTCGGGTGATCGTTTCTATTCCTTTTTGTTCAAACTGTGCTTTGATTTTAAAAAGATAGCTGGCAGCTTCTTCGGTAAGACGTTCAACTTTTTCACGGTGCCTGGAAAGTTCAGAAAAAGGGCCTGAACCGCCCGGAATTTCAACTTCAACCACCTGCAGCAAAATGACCTTCGCATTATTTTGCAAGGCCAGACCTTCCACATGAGGAAGTATAGCTTCAGCCCTTTTCGAACCGTCAAGGGGTACAAGAATGTTCTTGTACATATCAAACTCCTGTTATTGCGTATAGGATTTGTTTTTGGGTTTCCAATTTGGTGTTGGTAACAAATGATTGATAACATTCTATTTATTTGATATGCAAATATTTTTTTTAACTATGGACCGAAAGACATGGTAAAAATTTATGGGCAAGGTCGACTTGAACATAGAACGGGCGTTGGCCGAAGAAAAAATTTTGGGTGGTTCTTTTGATTTTACTGCCAAATATTTCGCAGTTTATGAGCTTCGTAATATCGCAGAAAAAAGGCCTGAAATCATAAATGGAGAAACCGTTCTGGTTCTTGAAAAACTTTTTGGACATGAAAAATTTGCAAAACAGCGCCAGGGTTTTTTTCTTTTCAGGGAAACGGCCAATACGTTGAGCACATTGATCAGGCGTTGCAGTGATATTCGTGTTGCTGAAAATACCCTGGGTGCATTCAGGCGAATTTTATTATCGGTTTCAAGCCATGCTCATCGGGCTGCTGCGGAGGCTCTGGGTGCTTTGCCAGTGTCAATTTACGGCCCGAGTTTACCTGATTTGAAAATCCATCGTATTTTTTCCGCATCACTTCAGGAAATCATTGAAAAAACGGCAATAGTATCTGCAGGCCCTCCGGTTTTTCTGGGACGAAGTCTGGTGGTGCCCTGCAGGAAAACCAAGCGCTTGCTGGTTCTTAAACTGGCACGTGCGTCAGATACTCCTGAAACCCTGGCCAAAGAGGTTTTGTGGATGGACTATCTTCGGTCGGATAAAACCCGTTTTTCCTGTCGGTTTGATATTCCCGAAACCGTTTGCAAGGGCAATTCACCTGTTTTTGAATTAAGAAGCATACCGATTAAAACCCGTGAAAAGCTTCACCCCAAAAAATATGCCATCGCTTTTTCAGCCCATTCTGACTATTTTGCGTACCCGAACGATCCTGAGAGTGCCAGGACCTGCTGCGGTGATCAATTCAAAGAGATCATATTTCGAAATGCCGGGCTGGCTGGAAAGCTGGCATCTGAAGGCGTTATTCATTCGGCGCTGATTCCGCTTTTCCACAATCGTGTTCAAAGGGGGAGGAGACGGGATAACGGGCTCTATGAGTGGTTCAGGGCCGGGCGTCTCGATCAGTGGCTGCGCTCATGTGATCATCCCAATCTGGGAGCAACCGGGTTGAGAGATTTTGAGCATTTTTCAGCTTTCAGAGAAAATGGGCTTGCGCTCTATCGCCATATTGGCAGCCAGTTTTTGAGTTTTTTTCTGGTTACCGGCAGTTATTTCAGAAATAAAAGCGAAAAATATGTGGGCTTTGATGGAGCAGGAAATCCTGTAGACGCCAGATTCCTTTTCAACAAGGAGCTTTTAGAAGAGATTATTTCGGGCGTTTTTCAAAATTACTACCTTGGTTTTACAGGCATCGGTTATCAGGGTGGTCTGCCTTTTGATACCGGTCAATTGGCCGCACGAATGATCGATGAGATGGGTGTGGATCGCTATATGGAAGAAATTTTGCGTGTTGCGGATCAAAATGATATGTCGGATGACCAGTTTCAGTGGTTTCTAAAACAGCGGGGATTTTCCGATTTCCAAATCGGACGGCTTGTCAAAGGCGAAGAGGAAATTGTTATCCAAAGTGGCCCTCATTTGGGGGGATTTAATGAACGAATATCCATTCCTGAGTTGATTGAAGCCGTGGCTGCCATGGCCGGCGTGTGTATCGGAGGAAAATTTTGGAATGAACATTTTAAACAGCCCATGAGGTTATCGGATAATTGAAATAAGAAAATCTCCTGGTTTGTTTTTGGCGGGTTTATTTCGGATTTTATGGAGTTGGAAATGAAAGGTTATGTCCAGGTTTACACAGGAAACGGTAAAGGTAAAACCACTGCGGCAATAGGTCTTGCGTTGCGTGCGGCAGGAGCAGGCCTCAAAGTATTTATCGGGCAGTTTATCAAAATGGGGGATTATAGTGAAATCAGGATCTTGAAAGAGCGTTTTTCAGACCTGATTACCCTTGAACAATTCGGTACCAGAGGCTTTATCAAATCAAAACCTTCACCGGAACATTTCACGGCGGCAAACCATGGCCTGGAAAGGATCAAGCAAGTCATGACATCGGGCCAATATCAAGTGATCATTTGTGAAGAAGCCAACGTGGCGGTGTCCCTGGGGGTGTTGACTGTCGATGACTTACTGAGTTTGATAGCCAATAAGCCTGATAATGTTGAAATGGTTTTTACCGGGAGAAATGCCCATCCCAGATTGATCGAGGCAGCCAACCTGGTGACGGAAATGACCGAGATAAAACATTATTATTCCAAAGGTGTGAAAGCCAGGGTCGGTATTGAAAAATGAGGATACGGATTTGAACGAGAGTATATTGGTCATCGGAGGCTGCCGAAGCGGCAAAAGCCGGCATGCCTTGCAGCTGGCTGAAAAGATTTGTGATGTTCATCGCGTTTTTATTGCCACCTGTGTGCCTTATGATGAGGAAATGAAAGATCGGGTGCGCCGCCATCAGGCGGAACGGAATTCAAGCTGGATAACTGTCGATGCTCCCGTGGAACTGGCGGAGGCTATCCACACATACAGCCAAAGTGCTTGTGTGATTCTTGTGGATTGTTTGACCCTGTGGATGTCCAATTTGCTTATGGAATCGCCAAACCTGGACCATCGCATTGAAGAACTTACAGAAGCGATCAGCAGGGCCGATTGCCCTGTTGTTCTGGTTTCAAACGAGGTAGGAACAGGTATTGTGCCTGAAAATGCTCTCGCACGGCAATTCAGGGACGCCGTGGGGTTTGCCAATCAGAAAATTGCAGCGTGTGCCGATGAGGTCATATGGGTTGTGGCCGGTATTCCCGTGAAAATCAAGGGGTAAAAACGATCTGGTGAAAGGACTTATTTCTGCCATTCAATTTATAACCGCTATTCCTTTGGGGCGAAAGGCTGTTTTTGAACCCCGGGCCATGATCCCTTTTTTTCCGGTTGTGGGCCTTATCCTGGGTGGGATGATCGCTGTTTTCGATTTCGTAGCTATTCATTTCTGGCCGGTTTATGTGGTGGCGGTTCTGGATGTGGTGCTCCTGGTAATGCTGACCGGTGCGCTTCATTTGGACGGGCTTGGAGATACGGCCGATGGGCTCTATGGACGGAGGCCCAGGGATGAAGCCTTGAAAATCATGAAAGACAGCCGTATTGGAGTCATGGGCCTGGTGGCCATTGTCTGTGTGCTGGCTGTCAAATGGGCCGGGCTTTCCAGCCTCGAAACTCATCGAACCTTGTTCATTATAATCATACCCGCCTTTGCACGGGCTTCCATGATTTTTGGTATGTATTTTTTGGAATATGGAAGACCGGGTGGGGGCACGGGGTATCCCTTTTTTGAAAAGCAGTTGGACAAAAAAGCATTTGTTTATATGGCTCTGCCGATCACATTATGTGCTTTTGCCGGATTGAGAGCAATCGTGCTGCTGCTGTCTTTTGCCTTAATTACCGGCGGCATGATTTATTTTTATCAAAAGCGGATGGGTTGCATTACCGGTGATATGCTAGGTGCCATGGTGGAAATTACAGAGGCCGGATTGGTGATCGCTGTAGCTGCAGGAGGATTGTAAATGATTAAGGGCCACGGGGGAAATATACAGGAAATGGCTGCCCGATTGGGATGCACACCTTCCGAGATTGTCGATATGAGCAGCAATGTCAACCCGCTTGGGCCGCCTCCGGGACTTATCGATTATCTGAAACAGCACATATCCACAATCGAGGTGCTTCCTGAAGCCGATGCAGGTGCGGTTATCATGGCATTTGCAAGGAGATACGCCATCGGTCCTGAAACAATCCTGGCCGGTAATGGTACCACGCAATTTATCTATGCTATACCCAAAGTTCTTGAATCCCGAAAGGCATTGATCCTGGGTCCGACCTATTCGGATTATGCGGATGCCTGCAAGATGCATCAGGTGCCTTTTGATTTTGCCATGGCACAAGAGTTCAACAGCTTTCATCATAATATGGGCCAGGTGGAAAAACAATTTCACCGATTCGATACAGTCTTTATCTGCAATCCCAACAACCCCACCGGCGCACTGATTTCCGGAGAGATACTTAAAAATGTATGCCTCAAATATCCCCATACATTTTTTGTTATTGATGAATCCTATCTGCCTTTTGTTCCTGACGGAGACTCAGAGTCTCTGGTGAAAGAGAACCTGGACAATCTTTTGGTTTTAAACTCCATGTCTAAAATATTTCGAATTCCCGGATTACGAATCGGCTTTGTGATTGCCCGCCAGAGCCTTATCCGGAAATTTCTAAAATACTATCTTCCGTGGAGCGTCAATATCCTGGCCCAGTCTGCAGTAATATACCTGATGTACCAACGGGAATTAACCGATGAATTTATTCGCCATTCCCAGGAGTACCTTGCCCGGCAACGCCATGCTTTTATGAAAGCCATGGGAAAATGCAGCGGCATCCGCTTTTATGACAGTACCACTTCATTTATTCTGGCAAAGCTGACTCACCCCGTTAATTCCAGTAGAGTCTTTGATTTAATGGCAAGGCAGCATATTCTTATCCGGGACTGTAATAATTTTGCAGGTCTTTCCGATCATTTTATCCGGATTTCCTTAAAAACCAGGGATATTAACCAAATGGCGGCGGAAAAATTACTTGAGATTATTCATAGGGGGAGCAAAGATAGCCCATGAGCAGTACATTTCTGTTATGTTCATTGATTTTGCCGGCAGCATTTGTTCTTGACTGGCTCATGGGTGATCCCCGTTGGAAATATCACCCCATTCGCATCATGGGCAAAGCCATCCAGGTGCTGGAACCCCGGTTTCGCGCACTGTCCCCAAACCAGGTGCTATCCGGAGGGCTTTTTGCCTTGTCATTGATTATCGGAACTTTTTGTGTCACCTTGATTCTCACCAGGCTTTTTTGGACAGTGTCCGCTCCGGCAGGTTTTGTCATTGAAACCATTTTGGTTTATTTCTGTATTTCTGCAAAGGATCTTGAAAAATCAGCCATTCTGGTTTACCGGTTGCTGATTGAAAAAAATATGGAGAAAGCCCAAAAAGCGTTGTCCCTGATTGTGGGAAGAGATACCGATCAGCTTTCTGAGGAGGCGGTAAGCCGTGGCTGTGTGGAAACTGTTGCAGAAAACCTTGTGGATGGTGTCATTGCGCCATTGTTTTTTGCAGCTTTGGGAGGAGCTCCCCTGGCTTTGGCCTACAAGATGACCAATACCCTCGACTCTATGGTAGGCTATAAAAATGAAAAATATCGGCATTTCGGAAAAGCCTCCGCCCGTATCGATGATGCAGCCAATTACATTCCGGCCCGCATGTCGGTTCCGCTTATTGCCCTTGCTTCCAAAATACTCACCGGAACAGGCTTGAGGGCATACCAGACCGCAAAAAATGAAGGATGTCACCATACCAGTCCCAATGCCGGTTATTCCGAAGCCGCCTTTGCAGGTGCTTTTTCAATAAGACTTGGAGGCCCTGCACACTACCAGGGAAAACTTGTGGAAAAACCGTATATTGGGCCTGATTCCGGAAAAGTCCGCCCCGGTCATATCAAGAAAGCATGTGATTTGATGATGCTTTCATCTTTTTTGGCCCTGCTTTTTTTAGGGGGGGTTGCTGCTGTAATAAGGTGTTGGTGTTGATGGCTTATCCAAGGCTCCCAAAATCATACAAAAAACACTTTCCATTTAAAATCTGCACCACCAGTTTTATTTATCCCGACATGTATGCTCCCAATATCAGAATGCTGGGGCCTTATCTGGATGAAATCGAACTGCTTTTTTTCGATAGCACCTATCAAGGAAGTCTTCCCTCCGCGAGCCAGATTCATGAAATTGCATCGCTTTTAAAAGAATTTGATCTTACTTGCAACGTTCATCTTCCCCTGGATATTTCCCTGGGGGACAGCAATAAACGTAAACGTCTTTATGCTGTTGAAACCGTCAGGCATATCATCAGGCTGGGCGCTCCTTTAAACCCTTCCACCTACACGGTGCATTTTAATTATGAAGAAAAAAGCCGGGGTGCTTCCGATGTTAAATCCTGGCAGATGCGCATTCTTGAAAGTTTCGATAAGATTTTACAGGAAAAAATTCCGGCTGAAAAATTTTCTGTTGAAAACCTTGTGGAATATCCCTTCGAGTGGGTCGATCCTGTTATTGACCGAAACGGTTTTCATACCTGCATCGATATCGGACATTTCCTGGAGCGCGGCGAAGATTTCGAAGCAGCATTTAACAAATATGCTTCCATTACCGATATTTTACACATTTACGGTGTACAAGGTCAATTGGACCATCTTTGCCTCGATTGCCTTTCAGCAGAATCCGTGAAATCGCTGATTAACATTTTAAAAAAGTTTTCCGGTACTGTGTCCGTGGAGGTTTTTTCCTTCGAGAATCTGAGCAAATCGCTGGCGTTTATGGATCAAATGAATCGATTTTTTATTTTAGAAAATCTATATTGATTTTCTGAGAAATTTAGAATACATATCCTGACTATTCTTTTCTTTATACAACTTTTTGTGAGGTATTCATGATCAAGATATCCCGGCCTCATCCCAGATTTGCCCTGCCCGATTTGATTTTCTTTTTCCTGTTCTTTTCGTTTTTATGTATTTTGTTGGGTTTTCTTTCCGGGTGTTCTCCCAGGCGGCCGCTGAAAGAGCCTCCTGAACCGATATATTTGGGTAATGTTTTGGTGATGCCGTTTCAGGACCTGCAAAAAACCATGGGAATCGACAGCAGTTTCAGGTGTCCTTTTTTGGGGAGCATGCACCAAGTCGGCAAGGTCGAAGAAAAGGCAGCTGAATTTTTGACGGACCGCGTGTTTACCTTTCTTGATGATGAAAAAAAAGTGAGATTGATTGAACCGGGACAGGCTTTGGGAGCGCGATCAGCGATACTCTCTGAAAGCATCGGAGAGCTGACAGAACGAGAACTCGTGCTGAAAATTGGCCGTAGTGTCGAAGCTCAATCGGTGATTTTAGGACGGATATTCCAATATAGGGAAAGAGCTGGAACTGCTTATTCCGTGGAAACCCCTGCTTCTGTTGCTTTTGATATGATTCTTTTACGCGTTTCCGATGGTCAGGTGCTGTGGGCTGACCATTTTGTGGAAACTCAAAAAGCCCTGAGTGAAAATCTCTTTTTGTTAGGTACCTTTCTCAGAAGAGGGGGGCGATGGCTCACTGCAGACGAATTGGCTGATTTTGGCTTGAAGCAGGTTTTTAAAACCTTCCCGGAACCTTTGTAGGCTTCGGATTGCTTTTACCAATGCCTCCTTAAACTTGACAGTACGGCAGTGTGTATTAAATTACTTGGATATGTGAATGTTACAAGCAAGTTTTTGGGTGGCTAAAATAAAATCATATCATATCAAGAACTTATGCGTTTACTATGCTTAGAAAAAGGCTTAGAAAAAGGTTTAGAAAAAG
>SKZT01000126.1 GCA_007127235.1 Desulfobacteraceae bacterium | reverse complement strand
GCCTTTGTTTTAAAGGCTTCCGGCCTGCCTGATTGTATTGATTTTTGATGATGTTCCGATCAGAACCACGTGGTCGCCGGCATTCAGTTTATCATCAGGCCCGGGTGCGGCGATTTTTTCACCGTTTCTGCGGATACCCACCACCGTTACCCCATATTTCTGGCGGAATCGAAGTTCCGCCAGAGTCTGACCGGCCATTTCGGAATCTTCGGTAATGGGGAGTTCAGCAATAGCAAAACGCTCCAGTTCCTCATGGGGTTGTTGTTCCTGAAGACGGTTAAGCAAATTTTCCGCTGTTTTAAGTTCACCGGGTGGTCCCATGATAACCAGGCGGTCACCGGGATAGACTTTAAAATCAGGCCCCGGTTCATAATGAGTCTGGCCGGCCCTGCTGACCGCCAGGATAGACACATCCGTTTCTGCACGTATGGGGATGTCTTTTACCGCATGTCCTGCAAAAACCGAACCCGACGATATTCGAATTTCGCTGAAGGCAATGGGCCAGTCGATATTTTGCGGAAGCATATCCATGGCGTGAGTGAGGGAATCGGCAGCCTGTTCGGCAGCGTCCTTGAAAGGACGAAATACCACATGTGCCCCGGCTTTTTCATAAAATCGGGCTTCTTCTTCGTTTCCTGCGGTAAAAGCGATTTTGCCGTTATAGCCGCTTGAATGAAGCTCCTGGAAAAACGCCATGTTCAAGTCTCTGCTCCGCACGGTACTGACCACCCACCGGGCTTTGTTCAGGGGAAGTTGCTCCAGAATATCGGGGTCTTCCATATCGCCATACAATACAAATATGCCCCGGGCCCGCCATTTTTCCAGAACACCTGGATCAAAATCCACTCCCACAACGTTTTTTTTCCGCCTTAACAGTTGCTCAGCAAGACCACTTCCGTAGTTACCCAGTCCCACCAGGATAACGTCCACCGAAAAAACATCCTGGTCCGTAAACGCCGTATCTTCCCGATATGGTTTTTTACGCTCGAATATTTTTAGGGGGGTTGCCAATAGACGATACAATTTATGGGAGTATAAAATCATATAAGTCGAAAAGAATATGGTTACCACCCCCACAAGGGTAATGAGTCCCATGGTTTCTTTGGTGATGTGCCCAAGGCTCATGCCCAGGGCTGCAACAATAAGCGAAAACTCGCTGATCTGGGCAACTGTCAGGCCAGCCATAAAACCGGTACGGCACCGATATCCCATTAAACCCATGATGATTAGAACGATAATGGGGTTGCCGATCAAAACAAACAGGGAAAACCATATGGAAGCGGTCAGGTGAACCCCTACGCTGGCCCAATCCAGTCGGGCACCCAGGTCGATAAAGAAAAAAAGCAGCAAAAAATCTCTCAGGCTGCTCAACCGGGAAGCGATGGAATCCCGGTATTCACTTGACGCCAGGCTGATGCCCGCCAGAAATGCTCCCACCTCTTTGCTGAACCCCAATAATTCCCCAAAAGCACCCAGAAATACAGCCCAAGTAACGGCAAACAAAATAAGCATTTCTGTGGAATGGGCCAATCGCTTCAGCAAGTGCGGCAAAACATATAGCATCAAAAGGCCGATGGCCCCGAGAAAGCCGATACCCTTGGCGGCAATGAGCAAAGATGGCACCAAAAGAGAAGCTTCTTCACCTGCCCGGAGATCAAAAGTGGTCAGTGCGACAAGGGCTGCGATGGCGGCAATATCCTGAACAATCAGAAAGCCGATGGCAATCTGCCCGTGAAGAGAGTCCACTTCTTTTTTGTCCGAGAGAAGCTTGACAATGATGATGGTGCTGGAAAATGTCAGGGCAACAGCCACATAGGCTGCGCTGATATAGTCGAACCCGAAAGCAAGGGCAATGCCGAATCCGGCAACGGATGTGAATATGATCTGGCCAAGTCCGGTGGCAAGAGCGACAGGGCCCGTGGTGCGAACCAGATTCAAATCGAGTTTGAGCCCAACAATAAACAGCAGCAGTGCAATGCCCATGTGAGCCATCAACTCGATTTCTTCATAGCTTTTAATAATGCCGAAAAAAACGGGACCTGCCAGGATTCCTGTTGCAAGGAACATGATAATCAGCGGCTGGCGAAGTTTTTGCCCAAAGGCCCCGAGCAATGCTGCAAGTCCTAAAATGAGTGCAATTTCAAAAAAAGCATCACCGGTCATAATTTGTAATCTTTCTTTTTACACATCCCGAATTTTCAGAGGTTTTTTAATTTTGTTGACCCATTTATCCTGATACCAATTGGCTGTTTTGGGCGCTTTTTGGAATAAATAAACGCCTATAAAAGCGGTCGCAACAATATAGATTCCACTGAAAATACGCAGTTGTGCAACAGCCAGGCTGGCAATAATCGCTGAAAATTCACCGCGCTGAACAAGGGAAAAACCAGCCCGGAACGATATTTTCTTACTGAGTCCGAATAGATGGCCACCGACAATACCGGTAAGGATTTTACCAGCAATGGCCCAAAGTACAAGAACAATCAGCATCGGAATGTATGATATTCCCTCACCTAAAGAAATAGTGGTTCCAAACCAGAAAAAGAAAAAAGGAAGGGTAATATCCCGAATGGGAAGAATGATATGTTCTACCTCCGAGGATTTCCCGGTTTCCGAGAGCATGACTCCGGCCAGGAATGCACCAAGGATTTCAGAAAGGCCCATAGAGATTGCGACTCCTGCATAGGCCAGGGCAATTCCGGTAGCCATAAGCGGCATAAAATCCCTCCTGATATGACGGCTGATAAAGGCGTTGAGCCGCTTAAATCCATAAAGACCGAGCAATATGGCTCCTGTCATGAGCAGGATAATTTTCAGAAATAATACCAGGACAAACCCGATACTCATTTCTTCACCCGTTTGTGCTCCGGCAATAAACGAGACCAGAACCGGTGCGACAAGATCTTCGAAAATCAGCAGGGCCAGAATGAACTCAGTTTCCGGGTGGGCCAGCCGTTTTTGTTCTTCCAGCATCTTTGCCGAAATTGAAGAACTGGTGGCATAAGCCACAGAACCGATAATCATGGCCGACATGGGATCCAGACCGAAAAGAAGCGCAATTGCCATAGCGATACCGAGGTTGAGAAAAACATCAAGCAATCCGGCCGGCCAAATTTTTTTGGAAATACTAACCATCCGGGATAGAGGAAATTCCATCCCGAGAATGAAAAACAGAAGAACGATGCCGATTTCTCCTACAATATGAATTGTCTCGCTTTTTGCAAAAAACAAGGCGGTCAATGTTCCCAAGATGATATATATCAGCACCGAAGGAAGCCGAAGTTTCTGGGAGGTAAAGCTGACAATAAAAAATGAGCAGAGAAACAGGCCGGCCAGAAGCAGGAAAGGAATTTCAGCCATGGATGCTTTCCTTGAAAGATTGGTATGGTTGGATGTTTATAATGGCCATTATTTTTTGTGACACAAAGATTCCAGTTTCTGCGTTTGTTCCCTGGTGCCGATACACATGAGGGTGTCCTCGGGAAGTATCTTTTCGTGAATGTCGGGGCTGCCGATCATTTTATTACCCCTTTGAATAGCAATGATGGTGGTTCCCGTATGGGTTCGGATCTGGGCTTGAAGAATTGTCTTTTCTGCCAAAAAACTCCCAGGCTCCACCCTGAACCAATCTATTCGAACGCTTTTTAAAAGCAGCTCAATCCGATCCTCGGTTACCGGCTGGTAATCAACACCTAAAAGGATAGTGCTTATTTGCCGTGCTTCTTCATCATTGAGGGAAAAGGAAATATCAGGCTCATCCTGATCCGGGTCTTGAAAATAGAAGAGTTCACGATTTCCATTGTGATGAATGATAATTACGATCCTTGAACCCTCGGCAGTTTCTATGGCATAACTCTTGCCGATACCGGGTAAATCACTTGTTTTTACTTTCATGAACCTTTTTCCTTTGGACAAAAGATATTCAAATTAAAAAACTCGATTATTCTCAAACTACATCCAAACTCAGCGATTCTTTTTTGGGAAAGCTTTTATCCTGAAGTCATTGCTGCGAAAGCCGCAATGACGTTCGGTGGGTCTCCCTCCTTGAAACGGTTTTTGTCAGTATGACGGACAGCTGTCGGAAAAATCGCTCAAGGTACAGGTTATATAAGCCAGTTCAGTCTGTTTGTGCAATGAAAAACATAGGGTAGCATGTTTATTACCCATTACCTTAAGTCCGGCAAACTGTTGATAAAAACGGCGATCAGGACAAGCATTCCACCAAAAGCCTGGAGAGGTGTCAGGGATTCACCGAGCAAAAACCATGCGCCGGCTGCAGTTACCAGGGGAAT
>SKZT01000019.1 GCA_007127235.1 Desulfobacteraceae bacterium | reverse complement strand
TGTTCAATTCCAAAGGTATCATAAATGCTGAAAGGAAATGAGATAACCCCTTTTAGAACTCCAAGAACTCCGATAAACATCAAACCGGTCAAAACCGGTCCATGATCAAATGATCGAACCCAGCTGTCCAATATGGAAAAACCACCTGCAAACCAGAACACCAAAAGCACTCCCAGATCAACCGTTGACGAAACCCATCCCAATTTCGTATTCACCCGGAGATACTCCTGAGACTGTCTGTAACGGTCGGTATCGAAAACATCTTTAAAAGGCCGTGGTATTTTTTTTTGCAGCTTTGAAAGATTCAAAGCATCGGCAATAAAATTAAGAATAAATTCCCCAAGCAGGGTTACTAAAATAATCAATGCAATTATATTCATAATGTTTGTTCCTATAGTAAATACCCCAATATTTTTGCACTTTTTCTTTCACGACTTATATTAACTTATTGAAATTGAAACCATCACATACAAATTTTTCCGGAGGATTTATGGATAATTTTTTCATCGTATTTCCCAAAACTGTCGATGAAGCTTTGACAAAGCTTCTTCCGGTGTTAACCCGCCGGGAGAAAACCAGAATTGTCAACATGCCTGAAAAAGATCTGGTCCTGTTAAAAAGTTCCGTGGGGCTTTTTATCCACAGCGAATACAAGCTATGGGGCAATGATCCGCTCATTAATGCCTGCAAAAAGTTTGCAGCCGAAAACAGCCTTACCTATGATGATCCGGTCATGATAATTATCTGGGCCTTGTGGAAAAACCTTCAAAGCACGACTCTCTTAAAGGTTGTAAAATAGACAATACTTTTTTCAGACAATACGGGTTTCATCGATAACACAAAAATCGGTCAATGTTTCTTCCGATGGCGGTATTTTGGTAACCAGTTTCTTGCTGGTTTTCAAGTATTCCTCTGAGCGGTCCAGATAAAAAGCCAGGCCCCTGGAAAAATTGCTGCCGATCAGCCCGTCTAAAAACATCTGACCGATCTCCCGCTGGTTTTTTAAAAGTGCCTGGCTTTGAAGAAGAATCCGGTGTTCTTCATCGGACAGCGTGTACAAAATGTTTTTAAAGGCCTCTTTCGCCCGGGGTTGATACATCCAGAAATACAAAAGATCGAGAGAATGCAGTGTAATTAATTTTTTCAAATCCCTGGCATCCGAAAAGGATGAATATTTGGTATCTTCCACCGATCGAAGCGCTTCCAGAACGCGTACCTGCGGAAGAAGCACTTCGAGCCGGGCATAGGCATCGAACAACTGCGAAAGTTTCTGCCGGTAATCGGCAATCCTGGCCCGGATATTCAAATCCCGGTCCGCTGCTCCTTCGATTATTCCCGCCATAATATCCGATGAGGCCTTGGAGATTACCGCCGCCCATATTTGAAGATGCATATCGACTGCTGCCACCCCTGCCAGAATTAAAATACCCCCAATAGCCGCATTCAATCCTACAGCTATGGGGATAGACAGCACGCTTCGAAAAAAATTCCAGTAAACAGCCGCCCTGGGTAGCCCTCGAAACGAGTTATGGCTTGACAGGTAAATGCCGTTGGCAAGGGCGATAAAAGTATAGAGCAGAACCGGATGCGTGGCCGTGTTTATTTCAAACAGCTCATTTAATACAAGTGTCTTGACAAGCCAATCCAGAAGCGGCACCGACCATCCGGTAAAAAACAGAGAATCGCTGATTCTGTCCCAGCTGATATAATCATTCCATTTCGAAAGGGGAGAACGGCGTAACCCCCCGCCGCCGAGCACAGCCTGAAGAATATTTCTTGAAAGGGTAATGCCAAACCAGATAAAAGCCCCCAGATACATCAGGACCCACCAGTCATAATTGAGCCAGAAAGTCAAAAATGCAGGAATAAATCCCAGCATTATTTTAATAAAATTTTTCAGGCTGCTGTTTAAATTGGACCAACTAATGGGAGGTTTCTCTTTTTTCTCAACGGAAGCCTTGAGAGATAATTCGTTTTCTTTATCAGCCTGGGCTCCGCCCAGGGTAAAGATATTTCCCGTAGGTGTCATACGAATATCTTTGTCCTGGGGATCCCAGTCCTGCCGGTATTGGTACCCGATATATCTGAGACCGGGAATTTTTCGAATTGCTGAAAATAACCGGTTAAATAATGAACCATAACTCACATGCGGAATATAGGTGATGCGCTTTAACACCGGAAGAAACATGGGAATAATGGATCGGAATTTTTCGCTTGAGGTTGTGATTTCCCTTTGGCTCCGTTCCGGAAGCGTTTCAACCACCACCAGGCCCATACCGGGAACTTTTGGAGAATGACCGGTGGAATCACTTCCTATCCGGGATTTCAGCAATGTGCCCGCATACATATTTTTGAAGGTATCGATATCATGAAGAATGCCTGTCAGCTTTTCAATACGCTCATCCTTGTCATCGGCGGAAGATGAATTCAGATGGTCGATGTTCTGACGGATTATACGTTTGAGAGCAATGACATTTCCCTCGTTAATGGCTGTCTGAAACAAACTTATCGAGGATATGTGCGCGGTTTTTCCGGCCACATGGTCTTTCAGGTTGAATATCTCCAGGCGGGAAATGACACCTTCGCAATCATAAAGCAGCTCGATGACATCTTCCAGACATAGGTTGCTCAGGTTCAAAGTGATCCGGTAACCCGCCCTCAGAGAAGCAAGGCGGGCCAATATCTCCCGTGGGCTTAATTGAAGCAACGGTGGAACATCATCGCCTTCCTGAACTTTTTCCGGATCGGGAATATCGGTGTTTTTTGATGGATGCAGGTATTTTTCGAGGATTTCATCAACATCCACCTGGTTCATTTTTTCCACCAGCCGGTGCATTTCTTCAAGCTCTTCGGCAGTTGATACCTTCACGGCTTTTTGAAAATCTGAAACCCGCTCTTTCATCAGCGGTAGCATTTTTGTGTGTACAAACTTGGTCAGATGAACCAATGAGGCCTGGCCCACACCCACAGAAGCTAAAAACTCATTTTTTTCCAGCGGTTCCAGATGAATGCCATATTCCTCATTGATATGAATTCGATGCACCTGGTTGAATTTTTCCAGGATATTCAGCACATACTTTTCCTGATACCGGGAAACCTGTTTGCCTTCATACATGAGTTTTTGCACTTGATCCTCGGCCAGAAAACACAAAAATGCCTCGGAGTCATGAAATCCTCTTGGTGCCCAGATCAGCTTCACAAGACGCCCTCTGAAAGCCGCCGGGTATTCGATACCGATTCTGACGGTAATACCCATGATATCGGCAGCCTGCTGGAGTTCTGTGGCAGACCGTGGCTCAATATAATTGTAATAGATAACCCGGAGTCTTCGGATACCCTTTATCCAGGCATCCATGATTAAATGGGTGGAAGATTTTCGTCCTTTGGTGTTGACATCATGGACATGGTCATCAAATGACACCTGGTTCCATTGTTCGGGCATTTCAAAAAGATGATACCGTGCAAGCTGCTTTCGAACGATCCGGGGCTTTCCTGTGGCGGTAATCCGGAAATCATGGGCCAATTCCAGTTGCCGGGCATAATTCCCGTGGGCCCGGACCATCTCCTTCATGATCTGCAACAGCACTCTGGCCGTATTTTTAGGCAGCGGTCCGGTAGTCACGTTTAGGACTTCATCCCGAAGACACCTCAAGGCACTGAGACGGTCTTCGAACTTTCCCACTTCCAGGGACTTGAGCACATGAATTACCGCATGGGCAATACGAATACCCCTGGATTCCGCCATCTCTTTGATACCCCGGGGGTGCAGATAAGGAAAAAACCGCCTTTCACTGCTCTCCAGCGGTTTTTCTGCTGTAAGAACATTGTTGACCACCTTGAGCAGCACATGATCCCGCCGGTCAAATAAAATAATGGAACGAAAATTAAATCTCATAAAGTCTCTTTAAAAAGGTATTTTTCCCCGATCCGCCATAATCGGTATCAGCTACAAACATAAGATTACATAAGGTTGATGCAAGTTGTCAATGCAGCCGCCTGATCACGGTTATCATGAGCGATTTCATTGCGGAAAAATCAACCCAGGGCAGCGCCCTCATCGTTATACACATGTGGCGTACGCATAAGTCTAAAATTATTGTGATTTTGGCTTAAAGGAGCAGATGAATAAAAAAAACAGGCAGAATTCAACAAGAACCCAGGAAGGATGACATGTTATGGGAATCTACTCATGCGATAGAGAAGGTTCTTCCAAGCCCCTCTCCCTCTGGGAGAGGGGTTGGGGTGAGGGCAAATGAACCTTCTGCCACAGTGCCTGCAAAACCGAATCAGTTTGCTGTA
>SKZT01000133.1 GCA_007127235.1 Desulfobacteraceae bacterium | reverse complement strand
CCCCTCTCCCTCTGGGAGAGGGGAATGTTGGTGGCATATCAGTCCGCCAGTTTCCACCCAACAGAGAAGGTTCTTCCAAGCCCCTCTCCCTCTGGGAGAGGGGTTGGGGTGAGGGCAAATGAACCTTCTGCATAGAAAAGGGGGTTAGAGGGATTTGAAGCTTTTTTAAATCCCCCTAAGTCCCCCTTTGCCAAAGGGGGACTTGCTGCAACATCTCTTGGGTTAACGCCTGCTGGTCTCCTGCCTTCCCCGCCCATCAAGGGATGGTTTCGCAGTCCGGAAGATTTTTCAATGGCTCCAACAAACGCTCAAACGCTCTTAAACAACTCTTTGGCGTGATATGAACTTCTGATGAAAGGACCGGAAGCGACCCCGTCAAATCCCATGTTAAGAGCCTCGTCTTTCAGCTCTTGAAATTTTTCCGGAGGGACAAAATTTTTTACAGGAAGATGTTTTTTTGTAGGCTGAAGATACTGCCCGATGGTCAAAACGTTGCAACCCGACATTAAAAGATCCTGGAACACTTTTGTAATTTCGTGTTCTTTTTCTCCCAGACCCAGCATAATACCGGACTTGGTGATTATTGAAGGATCGATTTGTTTTGCCATTTTCAAAACATTCAAAGAGGTGTGGTAATCGGCCTGGGGTCTTACCATGGAATAAAGGCGTGGAACAGTTTCGATGTTATGATTAAAAACATGGGGACCCGCACATATCACTGTTTTAACCGCCTCGAAGTTTCCCTTGAAATCAGGAGTAAGTACCTCCACAATTATTTCATGAACAAGTGAACGGACAGATTCAATGGTATCGGCAAAAAATGAGGCCCCCCCGTCCTGGAGATCGTCACGGGTAACCGATGTAATTACCACATATTTCAGCGCCATCCTTTTAACAGCAGCAGCAACCCTTTCAGGCTCGCCGGGATCAGGGGGAGCCGAAGGGCCGTGAGCTACGGCACAAAAACCACAGTTTCTGGTGCATCTGTCACCCAGAATCAGAAAAGTAGCCGTTTTTTGAGAAAAACACTCCCATATATTGGGGCATCTGGCCTCCTGACAAACCGTGTGAAGGTGTCCTTCACTTAACAGCTTTCGAACCTGTTCGTAGTTAGGTCCGGACGGCCACCGTCTTCTGAGCCATGGGGGTTTTGGAATTGACATTTTTGTCGACCTATCAATCAAAAAATTACATTTTTGTAGCACATGCGAAAACAAAGCTTTCGCAGTCCTCAAACCGTCTCCATGAGCCGGTTTAGTTGGCAAAGCGTTATGGATTGCCAGTTTATCTTGAAAATACGGGACATCTGCCGCCTCATGGCAATCCGGACCTGACTTAACAGAACCGGTCCCCCTGTTTCCCGGGCCATGGATGTCATAGAAGCATCTTTTAAACCGCAGGGGTTAATCCATTCATAAGGTTTAAGAGAAACATCAACGTTTAAGGCAAAGCCGTGAAAGCTGACACCCCTTTTAACCGCAATGCCGATACTTCCCAATTTTCGGTTTTCCACCCAAATTCCCCGGTTTAAATCGTTTCTGGCAGCAATAATTCCCCAGCCCGATACTGTCCGGATCATGGTTTCTTCGAGTCGTCCGACATAATCGACCACTTTGAGGCCGTTTCCTGGAAGGTTTATCACCGGATAACCCACCAATTGACCGGGCCCATGATAAGTAATATCACCTCCGCGTTCAACCGGTATAATCTCAATGCCGGACTGCCTCACCAGACGTTGTGAAACTTTGAGGTTTTGCATTCCGCCCCGCCTGCCCAATGTGAACACCGGCCAATGTTCCAGAAAAAGCACCACATCCGGAAAATTTTTATCTTCTTTTTTTAAGTTCAAAAGATGTTTTTGCAAATCCCATCCGGTTTGATAATCCATGGTTGGCAAATCGGTGAAATACCATTTTCCTGATCTTTCAGACACGGTTTCCCACCCTCCGCAAAATCAATGATCCAAGCCTTTGAGCATGTCAATATATTCCTTTCGGGTCATAAGCAAAGCCGTTTGCGAGTCATCGGCCGGCCTGACCAGAATCAGCCATCCCTTCTCGTAAGGGCTTTGGTTGACCAACTCCGGCGAAGCTTCCAGAGCGGAATTTATTTCGATTATCTCACCGCCGACAGGCATATAGAGTTCAGATACGGCCTTGACTGCTTCAATGGACCCGAAAGGTTCTTCCCTGTGAAAGCTCTGCCCCACCTGAGGAAGCTCCACATAAACCACATCGCCTAACTGATTTTGAGCATAATCGCTTATACCAACCCTTACACAATCTTTTTCCAGGCGGACCCATTCGTGTTGCTTTGCAAATCGAAGGTCTTCTGGTATATCTAATTCATGGATATCTTTCATAAACTTTTTTCCAAGGGTTTTCCCAAAATGATATGGATAGGTTATCATTTTTTTTCATATTTTTACACAGGTAATGTCAAAGTTCTGTGCTCACTACAATCAATTGCCGATGGAGAGACGACATGAAAGTGATTTTGCTTATGGCCATCACTTTAGATGGCAGAACCGGAAAAAACGCCATGCATCTCGTAGACTGGACCGACCTGGAAGATAAAAAATTTTTTGTACAAATCACCAAAAAAGCCGGGGTCATCATCATGGGTTCCAAAACTTTCGACACCCTCGGAGCTGCGCTGCCGGGAAGAAAAAACATTATCATGACTCAAAACCACAAAGACAGAGCAGGCACTGACAATCTTGTCTTTACAGATCAAAAACCCCAGGAGCTTTTGGAACAACTGAAAAAAGAAGGTTTTACCCAGGTGATTCTGGCAGGCGGTCCCACAATCAATACGCTTTTTGCCCGGGAAAAACTTATCGATGAAATCATCGTTACGGTGTCTCCCTTAATTTTCGGATACGGAACCTCACTTTTTTCAGAGAAAATCGCCGTGGAAATGGAACTGAAAGATTTGCAACAACGGGGAAAAGACCTGGTGGCAATCACCTACGCAGTCAAAAACATCACACATGATTGACAGCTCATATCCTTTGTGTCAAGGTAAAGGCTCATTTTTTATCATTATAACTATTTAAGCGGGATTTTTATGAAAACCATCGGAGTTATTTCAGATACTCATGGTATGCTTCGCACAACAGCCCAGGATGCACTTCAGGGAGTTGACCTGATCATTCACGCAGGTGATGTCGGCTCATTGAAAGTTCTCGGCGTTTTACAGGAAATCGCGCCGGTTTTTGCAGTTCGGGGAAACATGGACGGAATAGACTTAGGAACAACTCTTTCCTACACTGAAGTGGTAGATATTAACAGTGGGCTTTTTTACGTGCTTCACGATATTGGCCGTCTGGACCTGGATCCTGTTTCTGCAGGATTCGCTGCGGTTATCTATGGACATTCCCACAGGCCATCGCTTGAGAAAAAAGACGGGATCCTTTATCTTAATCCCGGAAGTGCCGGCCCCAAGCGCTTTGAATTACCCGTCACGCTTGCTCTGATGAAAGTCAACGGTACAGGTAAAAACCTGAATATCGATACGCAGTTTATTGATCTGGAAGAATAAATGGATACCATCACCGCCTGCACCATGGACTGTCCAGATACCTGCTCGCTTGTGGTATCCCGGAAACCCGACGGCACCCTTGTAATTCGCGGAAATCCGGCTCATCCCTTCACCGGGGGTATCGTCTGCGGTAAAATTAAAAAATACCCACGTCGCCTCACCAGTCCTGATCGTATCACGCATCCACTGATTCGAAAAAACAGCCGGTGGGAAAAAATATCATGGGAAAATGCCCTGGATCTTTGCGCTGAAAAAATAGATCATTACCGCAAAGAACCGGAAAGTATGCTTCATATTCACGGTGAAGGAGCCAAAGGAGCGTTGAAACAGACCGGAAAGCTTTTTTTCGGACTCTTGGGTGCAAGCCGATTGAAAGGGTCCCTGTGCGATGCAGCGGGGTTTATAGCTTATCTTAAAGATTTCGGTTCCAGAGAAAACCATGATCCCCATGATCTGCTAAACAGCCGCAAAATTGTGATTTGGGGAAAGGACCTGGCCCGAACTTCCATTCACACAGCCAACCTGATTCAAAAAGCAAGAAAAAACGGCGTTAAGGTACTGAGCATATCGCCTGAAGGATCCCAAAACGCTGCATTTTCAGACGACCGAATCAGAATTCGGCCCGGTACTGACCGGTTTTTAGCCGCCGCAGCCATTCATTGCCTCATAAACAAAAAACAACCCGCCAGGGATATCATCCGCTCCTCAAAAAACTGGGACACGTTTGAGAAACTTATCTATAGCCACACGGTGGATGAATTACTGGGATACTG
>SKZT01000236.1 GCA_007127235.1 Desulfobacteraceae bacterium | reverse complement strand
AGAAACAGGACATCAAAAATGGCGTTGATGGAGCCCAGGAACGCCTGGCAGCAGCCGAAAGCCTGACAAAAAAACTGGAGCTGATCCTTGAAGGTGAAAAACCCTACGATATTTTCGTGCGGTGGAAACCCATCGACAAACAACCCTTAGGATGGAATCCGGACTTAAATGACGGGGTAAGACTTAACATCCGACCGTTCATGACTGTCCCCGATGTCGGCAAGAAGGGTGCAGGCGTATTGCGGGACAAACCCAACATCAAATGGAATAAAGACCGCGGCAAAGATGTTGCTTCAGCTCCCTGGTATCATCGATTCAAAGGTGACCGTATTAACGATTATAACCTGAGATTGGATGAGAAGCGCTCAGCCCGAACCATAGGACGGGAGGCCTGATTATATGACAAAGCAAAAATGGGAACCCAAAGATCCTAAACAAGCCTTTTTCCCTGTAGAGCTACGTCCAATTTTTATGGAAGATTCAGCCAATACTGCAAAATACCATAAACTTCCACGGCATTTGGCTGTTGTTGATATTGAAAAGAAAAATCCATTCGCGGTGGTTACTGATGATTACAAATTAGTGACCAACCAAGAGGCCTATGAGATTGCTGGGGCTATTATGAAAAAGGTTTTTAAGGGCACAAATATAGACGATATGGTTTGCTTGAATGTCATCATGCCTAAAACCCGCTCATTTTGTCACATTGATCTTATCCATAAAACCGCGGATTTTTCTCCATGGAAAAAGGATAAAAAGGATAAATGGACCGCATTTCTTAGAATAACCAACAGTTATAACCGCACACGACTACTTCGTTTTGAGTTGGGATTTTGTCGATGGATCTGCTTGAATGGAATGATTTTCGGGGAAAAAAGTATTAAATACGGTTATACACATACCCATCGTGAGGTGGAGCGAATTGAGGGCTTTGTAGACAACATTGGAGATATTCAAAAAATCGAAGTTCAACTCATAGAAAAACTTCACCAGTTAAAACGTTATTATGTGCCCGAACCTAAAATGCTTCCAATTCTTTGTCGAACCTTTAATATAAAGGTAACTGAAGATGTTTTGAAAAAACCAAAACAGGTGGAAAACTTAATAGATCTTCGTGAACAAACAAGGGAATTGACCAAAGATTATTTTTCTGAAATGGGTCCTCATGGCTATGCTGCATTAAACGTGCTTACGGATTTTGCCAGCCGCCCAAAGGGTGTAATCTCACCAACTGCCAGTATTCATTCTTTTCAACAAAAATGCGGAAATTGGATAGATGATTTCATATCAGCCATTAAGCAATCTGATTTTTCATTTGATATATATCTGGAAGAGTATTATCAATCGGCTCAAATAATAGAGGGCTTATGATTAAATCAGTTAATAATTATCCAGTCTCTCAGCTATTCGATATTGCATCAAACGTAATTTATTCAATTCCCCGCTATCAAAGAGAATATAGCTGGACCAAAAACCAGTGGGAACACCTTTTTGACGATATTATGGAAAACAGTCCCGGATACTTTCTGGGTTCTATCATTTGTATAGATCTTACCACCGATGCTTTGGCTATTCCGAAACGCCTTGAACTGGTTGATGGACAGCAACGCTTGGCAACTCTGTCCTTACTGTTTGCTGCAATCTATGATTCCCTAAAAAGCAATGAAGATGAATTGGACGACGAAAAATATTTTGAGTTAATCAACTTAAAAAGAAAACTGGTACTCAAAAAAGGAAACGACGTTATTCGGGTAAAACCTCAGATTCAAAACCATAATCTGAATGATTATCGTGCAGTACTTTCAGGTATCAAGGTCATTGAAGACTGCGAAGCGCCTCCTTATGCCGGTAACCGAAAAAT
Source organism: Desulfobacteraceae bacterium (assembly GCA_007127235.1). Lineage (GTDB taxonomy): Bacteria > Desulfobacterota > Desulfobacteria > Desulfobacterales > SKZT01 > SKZT01. The sequence continues at coordinate 2,456 of SKZT01000236.1, read as the reverse complement.
ATTCCGTGCATACCGTTATTTCCAGGACCGTCTCAAAAAGATAGGCAACAAGGAATCAAACAATCAACTGGAAGAAATCCTGCACTTCCTGGATAAAGTTAACCATTCCTGCATGGTTAAAATTGAAGTGGACACCCATGCGGATGCCTACATTTTGTTTGAATCTTTAAACAATCGAGGCATGCCGTTAACAGCCATTGATCTTATTAAAAACAAGCTTTTGGCCCGCCTTGAATCCATTGAGCCAGGAAAAGTGGACCATTACTTTGAACAATGGAACCGGCTTCTCAATTACCTGGGTGATGACTATAGCATACAGGAGCGCTTTTTCCGCCATTATTACAATGCTTTCAAAGATGAATTAAAAACGTTGCATAATGTGCCGGTAGCCACCCGATCCAACCTGATTCAAATATATGAAAAACTGATAGACAAGGATGCCAGAGTTTGTCTGAAAAAAATCACTGCTGCCGGACGAATTTATGCGTTAATTTTGTCACGGAATCCAGATGATACTCCAAATAGGCTTGAGAAACCGCTCAAGGACCTTGAACGGATTCAGGGAGCGCCTTCCTACCTTTTGATGCTTTATCTGATTGTTCAAAAATCAGAACTGCAAATTAACGATGACCAATTGAAAAATATCATAGAGCTTTTGGTGCGCTTTTTTGTTGGTCGTAATCTGACGGATTTACCTCCAACTCGGGATTTGACCCGATTATTTATGAGTATTATTGACAAATTAGCAGGTATTAAAGGGGATAAAATTGCCGAAATTATTCTAGAGCAACTATCTCAAGTATCAGCCTCTGATGATCTTTTTCGTCAAAAACTCGAAGGTCCTATTTACGATGAAAATTCGGGAGTTACCAGATTTATCCTTTGCTCTCTTGCAGAACAGGCCATGACAAAGGAGTCCTGGATAGACCTATGGCGTATTGAAAACAAGCAATATGTCTGGACCATCGAACATATTTTTCCCCAGAGTGAAAGTATTCCTCCATCGTGGGTGGACATGATTGCCGCTGGAGATGAGCAAAAAGCTAAGGAATATCAGCAAAGTCATGTTCACAAGCTTGGAAACCTGACCATCTCTGGTTTTAACAGCACACTTGGTAACAAAAGTTTCATTGAAAAGCGGGACCGGACTGATCGGAAGGGTCTACCTGTAGGCTATAAAAATAGTTTGAAACTCAATGAAGATTTAGCTTCCGCTGAAATGTGGACCATAAGACAAATCGATGACCGAACAGCGAAAATGGTAAACAAAACCTTAGAGCTGTTTAAGGTGTAATAGGTGGAGACATTGAAAAGCCATTAGAATTAAAAAAGCACCAGAAAAAACATCTTTATAAAAAAAAGAGAGTGTTAAAAATGCATTAAAGGTGCAAAAATCAGATCAGGATGCACCTATAAATGCACCTTTAACAGAATTTCAGGTGCAAATTGTTGACCTCATAGGAGAAAATCCTTTTATTTCCTATGAAAAGCTGGCTGAAAAACTGAATAAAAACCGGACAACGGTGATGAGAAATATTCAAAAGTTAAAGGAGTTGGGCATATTGAAACGTTTCGGTCCCAAAAAATCCGGTTATTGGGAGGTGATCAGTTGACGGCAATTATTGACCGGTTGGTAGATTCTATAAGATCGGCAGCGGTTTACAACACGGATGTACAGGTTGCACCTGCCTGTATTTTGTGGCCGGACCGCGACCGGCAGTGGGAAACCATCATTCCGAGATTGCAAAATGAGCTGCCGGAGCTTTTGGTTTTAGGTGATTACGATCCGGCAAACCGGACCGGCCCTGGAATCTGGCTGCGCTGTGTGATAGCCGGTACAATCGAGGATGTTGTTTTGTCCGGCAATACACCCCCGATTCTCTATTTACCCGGTGTGAGCCGTCAGGACCTTCGGGCGATAGACACCTGCCCTGAACACCTTAAACCTCTTGCAGAACTTCAATACCGAGTGGTCATCTGGTCACAGGTAAACGCCAAGGACTGGACAATTCTCGCTTTTTTGAAATCCGACCAGGGCGGGCTCGGTTTGAACGTTTCCCAGGATAACAAAACCAAAAATGCCATGCAATTGGCTCTCCACCGGTTGCTCGATGAAAACCTTGATCTTTTGAAAAGCAAACACCTGGATAAGGATTATTTTAATACCCTTCTTACCAGTGGAGATCCTGTGCGGGATCTTTTGCAGTGGATTGATCAGGGAGACACATTCAAGGTGCAACGGGGTCATAATGAATGGTCAGGTTTTGTCGAAGTGTGTGAATCCCAGTTGGCATTTAATCCTGATGCCGACGCAGTTCTCACTGCGGCTTTAAAACTGGCCGAAGGTGAAGGCCCATGGCATCCGGTTTGGGAACGTTTTTGTGAAGCCCCGAATCGGTATCCCAATATTCCGGCAAGAATCCGTCAATGCCGGATGCCGGATTTGGAAATGTTTT
>SKZT01000095.1 GCA_007127235.1 Desulfobacteraceae bacterium | reverse complement strand
TGAACATTGAACATTGAACATTGAACATTGAACATTGAACATCGAACATCGACACCTTCAGGATTCAGCCTTCTTGAACTCCTGGTGGTGCTTCTGATAATGTCGGTGACCGTTGGGCTTGTTTTTGGCATGAATTTTCGCCAGAAGGAAACAGTGGTTATCCGTTCTTTTGTTACCGAATTTTCCCATTTTTTGAGAACCGCCCGAAGCCATGCCCTTTTAGATGGTCTGGAAAATATTTGTATTTATCATCATGATGATAAAAAGGTTGTTGAGACGCTCCGGGGAAGGTCAGTTCAAATTCCTCAAGAGGTGGAACTGATACTTGGGGATGCTGTCAATGCAAATAAATTTGATTTGGTGTCCTTTTATCCCGATGGTTCCGTTATTGTAGAAGATTTTTTTATAGAATCATCCAGGCACAAATACTTTCCGGAGGTCGAGCCTTTCATGGGGAAGGTTCAATTTCAAAGGAAACAGTAAAATCCCGGGTGGTGAAGGGGCACTTATAATAAAGATGAATATGTATATAATGTATGAATCCAAAGGGTTTTACTCTCATTGAAGTGCTTGTGGCAATGGTTATCACCGGCCTGGTGGTGACTGTTTTTTTTCAGCTTTTATCGGCAGGAATTCGTCTGGAATACAGATCGATTCAGAGAACAAAGGATGTTTTAAATGTGGGGCAGGCTTTTACGGAGGTTTTATCCCGGGATGTCCGGGAACCCGATTTTGAGTGGCGTAAAGAAGACAAGGGGACAGTACGGACCTTGAGGATTGAACCCGTGGAGACTTTAAAGACACACATGGAGTCGGAGCAACCCATAAAACTTTCCAGCGAACTTTACAGATATGTATTTGAATATGCAACCGAAGATAAAAGACAGTGGACTATAGTCCGCTATGTTCAGCATGATCCCGATTTTTTCAGCGAAGATTTTAAAAGTACCCACTTTCCTTGATCGTTCAAAGAATCACACTCCTGTTCGTATTCCCGGTTTTACTTTGCTGGAACTGATTATTTCCATGACCATTGTTTCCATGGTGGTCCTGGTCTTATACTCTGCCTTTTCCATAGGGGTCCGGACATGGGATTCCCAGGATGATCCGGAACAGGAGGTTATGAGGCTGGAAGCTGTGGTCAGGTTGTTGGAAGAGGATTTCAGGCAAATTGTTCCCTATAATATGTTCTGGGAAAAGGGTGAAATATCTTTATTCGCCGGAGGAAGACAATCTGTTTTTTATGTTACTGAAAACGGCCTGGGATCTGCTTCCGGAGCCGGAGCAGGCCTTTATTTTGCATGTCTGTATCTGGACCAATGCCCGGATGACCCCGGTAAATGTCTCTTTTTAACAAAAAAGCCTTACCCTTCCATGGCGTTTGTGGATCAGGTCAATTTTTTTAAAGGCTTGGGGCAATTTCAAAGAAGAGATTATATTCCTGGGACTCAGATAACCGAGGATAAAATTTTACTGGTGGAAGGGCTCAGTGAAGCCCGATTTTCTTTTTCATCCCGGCAATACATTCCCTTTGGTGGAACACCCCATGATCTGCCTGACGATCACCGGATCAGAGACGATCAATTAGAAGAAGACCACTGGACCACAAGAGAGCTTCCTGCGCAGATAAGATTTGATTTTGTGGTGCAAGACAGAAAATGGATTGTCCATTTACCTTTAGAATTATTTAAATAAAGCCGCTGATTTTAATGGACTAATCTGCGTTGGCATATGGCATTGAAGACTGAAAACGGTTTCATTCTGATCGCTGTTTTATGGATATCTCTTCTGCTGTCCATATTTGCCTTGAATCTGAGTACCAAATCAAGGCTTAAGGGCGTTCAGGTTTTAAATATTGAAAGCAGGCTTTATAACAATGAAGCTTTGCATTCAGGCTTGTCAAGGGGTTACCATGAGTATCTTAAATACAGGGAAAACCGGACCCTTTTGGACAAAAGGGAAGAGTGGGAAAGTCTGACAGGTAATACCCTCGATTTATGGCATCCTCGGTATGAACCTTACATGATTGAGGTTGGGGATGTTAAAGTGGCGGTCCGAATTAAAAATACTCAGGGCAGGCTCAACGTCAATCAAGTGGATGTGCATCTGCTCCAGGAGGTGGTTAGTTTGTGCGGAGCGTCTCCGGGAGTTGAAACGACATCCGTCACAAATTCAATTTTGGACTGGATTGACCAGGATGATTTAACAAGACCTGAAGGAGCGGAAAAAGATCATTACTTGTCCCTGCAGGATCCTTATCTTCCAAAGAACAGTGATATTGAAAATATGGGTGAACTTTTACTGATCAAAGGGATAACCCGGGATATTTTTTTCGGAACTGAAGAACATCCTGGGCTGGTTCATTTTTTTTCCACCCAGGGAAGCAATGAAAAGATGGATATCAACAGTGCTGCGCCCGAGACTTTTTCTGTTCTGGGTGACTTGCCCCAGGAAGTGGTACAGGATATTATCGATAAGAGGACTGGCGAAAAAATATCCGATCTTTCACAATTGGCTGACATCATTCCTCACGGATATATGGATCAGTTGCTAAAATACTTCCAGGTGGGAGGCACAGAACAGATGATTGCAATTGAAGCGTACATTGTCTTAAAGGATGGTCGCCTTGGGCGATCCATGGAGAGAATTGTTCGGTCAAGATAATGCTTAGTAAAGGGTAAGGTTACATTGTATAAAAAGTTAATTAACAGTTTTTTTACCGCAGATTTTCACGTGTTCCTGCTCTCGGATAAAGCCATCGTCAGGCAGGGATATACAGGCTTATTAAGTTGTTTTTTCCGGGAAAGGGTGACTGAATATGCAGGGAAACCTCAAAGTGATCCTGCCGGCCTGTTCAAGAAGATAGGCAAAGCTTTCAAACCAAAAACATCCGACCGCTGGTATCTGGGGCTTCCACTTAAGTATTTCACGCTGGTCGGTTTTACCCTGCCGGCGGCAGCTGCGGACAGTCTTCACGAGGCCGTAAAATATGCTTTAATGCGTCATGTTTCCTATGACCTCGACCTGGCCTATATCAGTTATCACAGTTCGCAGCGAGATAACTTTTTGGACATTTCGGCCATGGTTGCTCCTAAAGAGGCCATCGGTTCATATTTACAGGCTGCTGAATCGGCCGGGATAACCCTATATACGGTTTTCCCCTCTATAGTATACTGGGCCAGGCTTATGGGTGACGGCGTTTTTATCTCCCAGGATTCGAACTATGGTGAATCCCTTGTTCAAAGTGATAACAGATTTGTTATGCAAAATTGGGGTAAAGTTCAGCATGAAGATGAAACCTCTTTTTTGGAAGAAACCGGGCGGCTTTTGGCCAATGTTCCCACGTTGCCTTCCAGCCTCTATTTATGGCAGCTTAACCAGGAAGATGAACATGTCGAAGCAAAACTTGGGCTGGAGTTTAAAACCAGTGAAAAGCTAAAGTTGGGAAACGGTGAATTTCTGGTCGAAAAAAAACAAATGGAGGGATACGCCATCAACCTTTTGCCCGAAGCCATTTTAAAACAACAAAAAATTCTGAATTACATGGTTTTAGGCGGGTTGATTTTTTTTATTCTAAGCCTTTCCATTTTCCCTCTTTCCAAATTGGCCGGACAGAAAAGATATCTGACCAAACTTGAGCACCGCATAGAGGCTTTCGGTGCTCAAGCGGAGCAACTTAGAGGCTTGCGTGAGGAGAGCAGCGCCCTGATGACCAGCATTGAAACCATGGCAGAGATGAAAAAGGAATACCCGTCAGCCATTAACATTTTCAGGGAATTAACCGATGTCATGCCGGAAACTGCCTGGCTCACGTCCATGAATTACTCCAACAAACAATTGACCATACAGGGGGAGGCTGATTCAGCAACAGCGGTGATTGAAGCTGTGGAAAACTCACCTTTTTTCCGGGAAGTCAGATTCAGCAGGCCGATTTCCAAGTCCGGTGCTAAAGACAGATTTACTGTGGTAGCCGAGGTGGTTCTATGAGATATAAAATTTTAAATGTCTTTAATGGCGCAAACTTGACTCCGGACCAAAGAAAAAACCGGACCAGAATGCTGTTGATTTCATTTATGATCATACTGGCGATTCTTGTTGCAGGTCGTTTTTTGGTGAATGCCTATGGCGATTATGCCGATAACCTTCAAAACGATATTGAAATCAACACCCTGAAATATAACAGCCTGGTCCGCCTTGTGTCCGAGGCGGAAAAATATAAAAATGAACATTTGGCCCTGAACCGGTTTAGGAATGATTTTTTGAACGCAAAGCTGATCCAGGGTGCCACACCGGCTCTGGCGGAAGCCCAGTTGCAAAATATAATCAACACCATGGCGGAAGAATCCAATCTGAATCTCCTTACCATGAACATGCTTCCGCGGACTCAGGCCAACGGCGTGACCCACCTGAAAATCGGGATAACCGGCCGTGGTGAGATCGAAGCCATACAGAATTTTTTATACAAAGCGTCGGTACACGAGAAGTTTATCTTCGTGGATCAAATGGAGGTTCGAATTCTCAATCACAGAGAAAGACGTTTCTTTAATTTTAATGCTCAACTGGTGGCATGGACAAAGCTATGATTAAACGGTTTTTTTTGGGGATAAAAGGCCCTCAATTGTTTTCCTGTCTGTTTTTTCTGGGTTTGGGACTTCTGATAATTCTCTTTAGTATGCGAGAATACAAGGAATATTCCCAGCAGACCATTGAAGAATCAACCCGTAGCGATTTTGTGGATGATGGATTGTCATTTGATGAGTTTCAAGCTATCTTTGCATCTTCTAAAATATCTTCCGGCGATTATGAGGTGGTTGCCCGAAAAAATCTTTTTTCTCCGGAACGACAGGCCTGGGAAGCGTCTCCGGCCGCAGAAGACGAGCAGCAAAAGCAATCAAGGTCCGGGAGAAACCCAAGGATCGACCCACGGGCTGTTAAGCTTTACGGGATAACGTTTGCTCAGGATCAAAAACAGGCCTTGATTTATTACCAGCATCTGCCGGATAAAAACAAACATCGCCTGGTTGGTGAGAATGAAAGCATTTACCAGGGTGAGGATAAAGAAAGCGAGCTGTTCAGAATTGCTAAAATAGACAGAGATTCGGTGACTCTGGAGACCCCCAATGGGGAATCTTTTGAAATCGGCTTGTACGCTCATGAGAGACAGGTGGTTTCAACAGGCTCCCAGGGGCAGGTGGCTATTGTTATTGGCGGAGACGAATCCTTGAGCCCGACTGCAGTTGATTCGGATTCTCAAAAAGTTGCTCAAAAAGATCCTTCCACTTCCATTTCTGACGATACAAAATCCCCGACTCCCGCGGATAATGGACAAATTAGCGAGGCAGAGGGTGACCCGAGGACAGCGGCGGCTGAAAAAGCAGACGAGCAATCAGGTCAAACCCCGCAAGCAGACTCTCGGGTTTCCAATCCTTTGGAAGCTTTACAGAAAGCTATGGAGGCTGCCGGTAACAGAAGGGAAAGGTCCTCCGGGGAAGATATGGAAAGGCAGGTCCAGGAAGGTACCATGCGTCGGGTGGATACCCCTTTCGGCCCTATTTACAGACCGGTGGAATAATGAATAATGAATAATGAATAATGAATAATGATATAATAATCAATGCTGTTAGGTAGGATTAAGGAATATTCATGAAAAAGATTGTTGTACTGCTTTTTTTTATCTTTTGCACCTCCTGCGCTACCATGGAGCCTCCAATCAAGAGCAGAGCCCATGATCCGGTTGATCTTCCGGAAAAAATGCGTCCGGTCGCACCTGAGGTTGATTATGAGCCAATTGTCGATCCCGCCACGCCAAAAATTGATGTAAAAGCTTCGGAACTTAACCTCAGGCTTCAGGAGATAATAGCGGATTCTCCAATAAGATCAAGGGGTGATGTTTTTGCTGATAAGCCCAGGGATTTGGACGGAACCCAGCAGATTTCGTTTAATTTTTATGATGCCGACCTGGTGGAGGTAATCAGGGTTTTTATGAACCTTATGGAGGAAGATTATATCATCCACCCTGATGTCTCAGGGCGGGTCAGTCTGTCTGTGAATGACAATTTCAATTCCGAGCAGCTTTTTGATCTTTTGGCCGGAGTTTTAAACATGAATAACATGGCCATGATCAATCCGAACAAGATATGGGAAATACTTCCGCAGGCAAATGTTCCCAGGCATATTTCCAGTGACAAAATTTTGTTTCCCGATTCTTCTGAGCTTCCCACCAGAGGGCAGGTTATAAAAGGCTTCAGGTTAAAATTTATCGCTGCTTCAGAAATGATTAACATCCTCAAACCTTACCTTTCCCAGAGTGCGCAGGTTTACGCCCATGAATCCAAGGGTGTGCTTTTGGTTTGTGATTTTCCCCACTCTTTGGAGAGGGTTTCGGACCTTATAGCTCTTTTCGATGAAAGTGTTTTTGCCGACGTCAAAGCCAGGGTCTTTCCTCTGCAATATATCAATGCCGTAGATGCTGTGGAGCAACTGAAAAATATTGCTGAACAATTCGGTTTGGACAGAAGTGAGATTAGTGCGCGCAGCCGGATTTCATTTCTGGCCCTGGAAAGGTTGAACATGGTTCTGGCGGTCACCCGAAATGATCATGTTCTCGATTTTGTTGAGGCATGGGTGGATGGACTCGACCGTCAATTGCCCGAAACCATCGTTGGCCGCGACCGTGAAAATATTTTTGTTTATTATGTCCAATATGGGGATGCCGATGCCATAGTCGAATCTATCCGTGGCGTGTTCGATGAAAGGATTGAAAAAGACGAGCGCCGTTTGCCTTCCGAAGTTTCCGGCGAAAGGCCTGAAACAGCAGAAATATCAGATCCGCAGGCAGGGGTTGTATTGGGAGAGCTTTCCGGACCGGTTCGGTTTATGATTGATCAGGCCACCAATTCCATTATTACCAGGTGTTACTCTGTTGATTATCCTCAAATATTGTCGGTGATCGAAAAACTCGACCTTTATCCAAAACAAGTACTCATAGAAGTGGTTATCGCCGAAGTGCGATTAAGTGACAGAACCAAACTGGGGGTGGACTGGAAATATATTTTAAGCCTCGGTGGAGGGGTTACCGGTGACATCGCCTTTGTGCCGGGGGAAGGAGCCTTGCCCGCAAGCGGCCTTGTGTTTTCCGTGGCCAGTAGCCATCGGCTGCAGGCTGCCCTGCGGGCTGCTGTGGATGACAGGAACCTCCAGATTCTGTCCACCCCAACCATTCTGGCATCAGACAATAAACTGGCCAGGATAAATATTGGGGATCAGGTTCCATTTCCAACCTCCACACGAAGAAGAATCGATGAAACCGCTACCGCCGAAACTATAGATACCACTATCCAATACAGGGATACCGGCATTATTTTGGATGTTGTTCCCAAAATTAATAAGGATGGTATGGTCAGGATGGAAATTTCCCAGGAAGTAAGCAGCCTGTCACCCGAGCGTGTTGAAGGAATAACCGCACCGATAATCAATACCCGGCATACCGAAACCACCCTGGCTGTGGATGACCAGCAGACTATTGTTATTGCCGGGCTCATGAGGCAGGAAAGGTCCATGCTGCGCTCCGGTGTTCCGGGAATCAATCGTGTTCCGGTTTTAAGGCACCTGTTCGGAACAACGGAAGACAGTTTTGACAATACCGAACTGTTAATTTTTATCACTCCCCATGTGATTTTAAGCCGTGAAGACTCCAACTACCTGACCAGAAATTTCCTGAATCGGCTCGATGAGGTCAAGGCGGAAATGAGATGAGGAAACAAAGGAATTTATCATGTCCGCTCTAGTGGATCTAATGATCCGAAACAATCTTATTACCCGAAAAGACTATGAAAAGGTGGCCGGGGCCGGAATGCACGATGAGCCGTTTCATAAACTGGCTATTCGTTCAGGGATGGTTTCCGAAGATGATTACCTGAATCTTTTAAAAGATGCCTATGGTTATGTTATTATGGAGCATATTCCCGACGGCTACCGGCCTGATGCTTTCGCTCACATATCACCGGCCTTTATGGATGAGCACTGTCTGTTGCCTTTAGACACCACTGACCGGGAAATCAGAATTGCGGTCAATGATCCTTTTGATTACCTGATTCTGGATACGATTAAAAAACTCTATCCGGCGAAAAAAATAATTGTTTATCTTTCAAGAAAAGAAAAAATAAAACAGTGGATAAACGAATATTTTTATCAGGAAGAAAGAAGTGTTCAGGAGGATGATTCTGATGATGAAATTTCAGAGTCTGCTTATGCCTTTGAGGACCTGGAGCATCTAAGAGATTTGGCGTCTGAAGCTCCGGTTATAAAAAAAGTCAACCAGCTTCTTACCAGCGCTGTTGAAGACAGAGCCAGCGACATTCATATCGAACCTTTTGAAGACAGGCTTGTGGTGAGGTTTCGCCAGGACGGTTTGCTACAAGAGCATATGGTTCTTCCTACATATATGCAGCAGGCAGTCAGCACCAGGCTGAAAATTATGGCCAGGCTGGACATAGCTGAAAGGCGTGTGCCTCAGGATGGACGTATCAAGACAAAGATCGCGGGTAAAGATATTGATATCCGTGTTTCCTGTCTGCCCACTGTTTATGGAGAAAGTGTGGTCATGCGTATTCTTGACCGGACCAGCGCTTCATTTTCATTGGAAAAACTCGGTTTTCCCGAACGTGAATACAAAATTTTCCACAAACTGATTTATTCACCTTATGGCATGTTACTGGTTACCGGTCCCACCGGTAGCGGCAAAACCACCACCCTTTATTCTGCCTTGAATACCATCCACTCAATTGAAAAGAAAATTATTACCATTGAGGATCCGGTAGAATATGAACTTGACGGCATCAATCAAATCCATGTCAATCCCAAAGCTGGTTTGAATTTTGCATCTGGATTAAGATCGATAGTTCGTCAGGACCCGGATGTTATTCTTATTGGTGAAATAAGAGACAAAGAAACCGCCGATATTGCTATCCAGTCCGCCCTGACCGGACATCTGGTCTTTTCCACACTTCACACCAACGATGCATCCGGAGCCATATCAAGGCTCATTGAGATCGGTGTGGAGGATTACCTCCTGGCTTCATCGCTCATAGGGATCATGGCCCAGAGGTTGGTGAGAATACTTTGTCCTTTTTGCAAGAAAAAGTTTGTTCCCGATGAGCTTATCATTAAAAAATATAATTTGCAATTCAATGGCGGACCAAAAGAAATCTGTCAGCCGAGGGGCTGCGAAAAATGCGGATTTTCAGGCTACAAGGGGCGCATCGCCATTTTTGAACTGATGGTTGTAACCGATGAGATAAGAGAACTTATTTTGCAAAATAAAAGTGTGGTCAGTATCCGCAAAATGGGTTTTGACCAGGGTATGACGTTTCTTCGGGAAGACGGTTGGAGCAAGGTGGTAAACGGTGTCACATCAATCGAAGAAGTATTGAGGGTGACAGGGCAGTAGGAGCTGCCCGGCGTTCAATGTTCAACGTTCAATGTTCAACGTTCAACGTTGAATGTTGAATAGCCCAAAAGGGAGAAGAACATCGAACTCAGGAAACATGACAGAGCCTAGCCCGCCTCACAGCATAGCGCCTCATCCTTTTTTTCTCACGGTATTTATCTTTGTTATCCTTATCTCTTCGTTCTTTCCCGTTTCTGTAAATGCTGAGAAGACAGAGTCGGTAAAGGCGGCTGTTTTGGTTTCCAGGCATATTAAACCGTATATGGACGCCTTAAAGGGTTTTCGTGAATCCCTGGCCGCAAATGAATCTTTGGAAACAAGCGTTTACATACTGGATCAGGACATATTGGAAGATCCGGCGGTTTTTATTAAAGAACTGGGGTTTCAGGAATTTGATATTTTTATTTCCATAGGCCCGGAAGCTCTAAGCTTATTGGATCACATGGAATCGGCGCATGAGATCAATAATGTTTATTCCATGGTTCTGGATCCCAAAAAAATTACTTCCTCTCACAACCTGCTCAACTGCGGTATATCCTTGTCCATACCCATCTCTCATCAAATCAGGGATATCCGCCAGAGCATTCCTCATATAGAACGCCTGGGGCTTTTATTCAATCCCGAGGAAAATTCGGTATATTTTCATCAGGCCAGCTTACAAGGCATACTTGCAGGTATTAATATTGTTCCCCTGAAAGTGTCTTCAAGCCGGGAGATTCAAAGAGTCCTGCGGGATAATTGGGACAGGATCGACGGACTATGGTTTATACCTGATCAAACGGTTATTTCTCAAACCCTGGTGGAATTCATCATTAAAGAGGCAGTGTTTCACAAAAAACCCGTGGTGGGCTATAATCGGTTTTTTTATGATTCCGGTGCAGCCATGGCTTTTGTTTTAAATTTTGAACAAATCGGAAATAAAACCGCGGATCTGGTTATGGTGAGATTAGATGGTCTCCCCTGCGGGCAATTCATTCCTTCCTATGAAGTGCTTGTCAATAACAGGGTCATGCGACGACTGGGTCTGAAAATACCGGAGGAATAGTCCATGAAGGCCCCCGGGTTTTATTTTCGACTCCTGTCCACAGCGGTTATTCTGATCGGAGGATCGGTTTTTGTGATGGGATATGTCGGTATTGGTATGATGCAAGGCTATGTTCAGGCCAGATTCGAGGAAAGAAATCGTTTTTTAGTGCAAAATCTGGCCAGTAACGCTGAATTGGGCATTTTGCTTGCCGACGAAAAAATGCTTGGCAGATTGACCAATAATCTGGTGTCTGAACCGGATGTAATTGGTGTGGAAATCATGGATGAGCATAAAAAAATAGTAGTTTCGCACTTTAAGGAAAAGCTTCCGGAACATACCACTTCCCAAGCATTTGTTTTCAGCAGATCCATTCAAAGGGAGGGAGATACTGTTGCGGATGCTTTTAAGCCTGATATTGCTTCCCACATAATAGGACAGGTAGTCATTTATTTCAGCCTGGACGAAATAAACAGCCTGCAAAGATCTTTCCGTAATACCTTCGCCTTGTTGTCATTTGTGGTAGCTTTGCTGGCCATTGTTTTTTTTTATCTGATTTCCAGATCCCTGGTCAATCCGGTCAACAAGCTGGCCCAGGTGGCTGCTAAAATAGCGTCGGGCAATAAAAGTGTAAGAGCAGAACCCGATAGAATTCCCGAAACCAGAGAGCTGGCCTTGACCTTTAATTCCATGCTTGACTCCCTGGAAAGAAGCAATGAGGCTTTGGAAACGCTTTACCAGGATATGGCCAAACAGAAGACCATGGCCGAACTGGGTAAATTTGCAATGCTCATTGCCCATGAAGTCAAAAATCCGCTGGGAATTATCAAGAGTTCTTTGGATATCCTAAAGGAAGAAGCCGATCTTGAGGATAATCATCCCATGGTTCATTATATCGAGGATGAAATCAGGCGTATAAGCAGGCTTCTTGAGGATTTTCTGTCTTTTTCCAAGCCTTCCGCGCCGGTTATGAAAAATATCGAACTCAATTCCCTGGTCTCAGAATGTGTGCTTCGATTTGAATTGCAGTCTGAAGCCGAACAAACCGAGATGGATCTTGATATAGATTCAAAAAAGGCAATAGGTAGCGGAGATCCTGATCTTTTGTCTAAAGCCGTTCATAATCTGTTGAAAAATGCCATGGAGGCCAATGATGGCTCCGGCCGGATATTTATCAGAACGGGAATTACCGGCAGTAAATGGTTTCTGGAGGTGGAAGACCAGGGAGTGGGCGTTCCCCTGGGTTTGGAGGATAAGATTTTTGAACCCTTTTTTACCACCAAGACCAAAGGAAGCGGCTTAGGTCTGGCTTTTATCTCCTATGTTACCGATGCTCACGGAGGTACGGTAAGAGTTTATAACAGGGATAACGGTGGGGCCGTGTTTAGGATTGAATTGAACCTTGAACCTTGAACCTTAAAAAATATGGCCAAAATACTTGTAGCAGATGACGAACAGCGCATGCGGCACCTGTTGTCTATAATTCTTGAAAAAAAAGGCTATGAGGTGCAACTGGCCGGGGATGGGGTTGAGGCTTTGACCATGTTGACTCAAAACCATTTTGACCTGGTGATTACGGATATCAAGATGCCGCGTCTGGATGGTTGGGGCTTGCTTCGGCAAATCAAAAAAAAAGAGTTTGGTTGCCCAGTGGTTTTTATTACAGCATTCGGCACGGTAGAATCGGCTGTGGAGGCCATGAGAGATGGGGTTTTGGATTTTATAACCAAACCCTTCGAGAAGGATCGCATTGTTCTGACCGTGGAAAGAATTTTGGGGATGTCCAAAATTCTGGAAGAAAACAGAGAGCTAAAAAAAGAGCTTAAAAAAATATCCGGTTCGGCCGAGATCATTTGTCATTCTGAAATAATGCGCCAGACCATGGATCTGGCTGCTCACGTGGCCCGGGAAGACTCAACGGTACTTATTTTCGGAGAATCCGGTACGGGAAAGGAGCTTCTTGCCAGGTACATCCATGAGGCCGGCCCCAGGTGTTCAGGGCGCTTTGTCCCAGTCAATTGCGCGGCCATACCTCAGGGGCTCATAGAATCAGAACTCTTTGGTCATGAAAAAGGGTCTTTTACCAACGCATCGTGTAAAAATATCGGCAAGTTTGAATTTTCTTCGGGAGGCACTCTTTTTCTGGACGAAATTGGAGACATGCCCCTGGACGCTCAAGCCAAGCTCTTGAGGGTTCTGCAGGAAAAAAAGATCCAGAGAGTCGGTGGTAAAGATGAAATTAACGTTGATGTAAGAATAGTTTGCGCTACAAATCAGAATCTGGAAACACTGGCCGGTGAAGGCCGTTTTCGCACGGACCTGTTTTACCGGATCAATGTTTTTCCCATCGAATCACCACCCTTGAGAAACAGAGCTGAAGATATCCCTCTTCTTGTGGATCACTTTCTTACCAGATTCAGCTCGGGAAAAAAAATAGAAATTTCTTCACCGGCCCAGAATATTTTGAATAATTATCCCTGGCCCGGAAATGTCAGAGAGCTGGCCAATGTTATGGAAAGAGCTTGTATCCTTGCCAGAAATAAGGGCCTGATCGATGCCAATATGCTTTCATTTTTAAAGAATACACCGGTACAAACGGATAATTTTAATTTCAAGCTTCCCCCCACCGGTGTTGATCTGGAGGAGCTTGAAATGGACTTGGTGGAACAGGCCTTGTTCATGACCGATAATAACCAGAGTGCAGCAGCCAGGCTTCTTGGCCTGACCAGAGCCAAATTCCGGGTGCTTCTTAAGCAATACAATGACAGAGGCAATTCTTAGCATTCAATAAAGATATGCAAATCAAAACAACCACGATTGTTATACTCCTGTTTCTTTTCATTGTTTCAGGTCTTTCAGCTGAGGATCTGGTTGAGGATACTGCTGCAACAAAGGTTGATGATGGAACCATGCTGTTATTTGTGGGTGAAAATATTGAACTGTTGTCCATTGCTTCCAGGCGTGAGCAAACTCCTGCAAAGGCTCCTGCCGTAGCTGACGTAATTGGCCGGGAGAAGTTTTTAACTCAGGGAAAATCTACCTTGAGTCAGGTTTTGGAAACGACTCCAGGCTTTCACATGGCCTTAAAAGAGTGGGGCCACAAGCCTTATCTGCGTGGTGTGCCTGATTCTGTGCTTTTTCTGTATGATACGGTTCCTCTGGGTTCGGAAATGTCCAAGTCCCTGCATCCCATTGATCATGAGCTTTCACTGGCGGCGGTCAAACAGGTGGAAATTGTAAGGGGGCCGTCTTCAGTGCTATGGGGCCAGGATGCCTTTGCCGGTGTGGTCAATGTGGTTCCTCTGAGCGGAAAAGATTTTCAGGGTATAGAAACCGGCGTTCTTTACAAGACTCCCGGCGATCACAAAGGAGCTTATGTCAACCTTGGACATGATGCCGGAAAATGGGATGCTTTTTTGTCTGTCAGTGCCAGAGGGGGGATAGAAGACGATAGAAGAGCCAATTTAATCTCTTTTTTTGATTATGATGGTTCAAATCCCGTGCCACCGGAAAAGCGAAGGGGAAGCAAAGGCGCGGGCAGCGCCCGTTATCTCGACACCTATGCCCGATTCAATCTGGGAAAGAGGGTTAGCCTGTCAGGACGATTCAGTGATAATTACCATCCTTTTATAGTCAGCGATAACGATATTCGGTGGAAAGAATCAAAAAGTCTGCCATTTGGCTATTTAAAGGTGGATGCCAACCACGATTTAAGCCTGGAAACCAAGATCAGGTTTTCCGGTTATTACAGCCAGATGAATCCTGAACTGGAAATAATCGATAAAGACCTCAGGCAGAAAGAAAGAACCTATTATTCCGAAGTTCTTTTGGACCGGTCCCTGTTTGGAGCAAAGAGTCTTTTGACCGGAGGATTTTCATACAAATACAAACAGATCGAAGATGCTCCTGTCTGGGACAGTTATTTCCCCGGATATCTGGGAGAAGATAACGAAAATCTTCTCCCGGGTCTTGATACTGCTGATTTTACCAATGAAGTCTGGTCCATGTTTGCTCAATACAGCCATAAGCTGGGAGATTTTGATTTCATGCTGGGCTTGAGACAGGATTTCCACCGTGAATACAAGGATAACCTGAGCCACAGTGCTGCTCTGGTCTGGTGCCCGTTATCCGAATGGACCTTCAAACTTTTGTACGGCACTTCATACCGCACACCCTTTGCCGCACAATTGCGCGAAGAAGAAAAACCGGATATGGAAAAATCCGAAAACTATTCATTCCAGACCATATGGAATCCTCTGGATAATGTTTCCCTGGCAGGCACCCTGTTTTATAACCGTATTTCCAACCATATTATGGAAGACCCTTATGCAGGCTTGTCTCAGTCCAACAAACAGAATATTTATGGCGTGGAACTGGAATCTTCTTACAGGCCGGTAAAACACCTTAATCTGGAAGCCAGTCTCACATTGTTGAAAAATAGCGGTTCAGATGAGCGATACAGGTACCTGGAATATTCATTTGTCAGGCCCGACGGAACCGTTGTGGATGTCTTTGCTGATCTTATTCATCCATTTGATACCGGGCCCAGGACCATTTTTGATTTTATGGCTACCTGGGAAATAAACCAAAGACTCACCACTTTTGCTCACCTGGAATATTTTTCGTCCAGGAAACTGATATATCC
>SKZT01000050.1 GCA_007127235.1 Desulfobacteraceae bacterium | reverse complement strand
GGGGACTCAAAATCCCCCGGACCTTGCGTCCGTGTCGGTTCGATTCCGACCTCCGGCACCAGTAAAATCAAGGGGTTAGCCATTTTAATATGGTAGCCCTTTTTTAATGGCCCTTATGCCTGTCCCTTGCCTGTCCCTTGTTTTGTTTTTTTAGCCCTGATTTGACAGTATTTTCCGATGGCAATTAAAAATTTATAGACATAGACCCCGAAATAGGCCATCCATCAAAATGTTCAATAGCTCGCAAACCCTCATCAATATTCACTTTGAGCGAACAACGAACATGCAAACATAAAAAATAGCTCCGAAAGCCTCTGTTTAAAGGCCTTTGAAGCCTCAAAAAAAGATGGCCTCCCGATAAGTTCGCAAGCCTTTATTGGCGGAGCCTTTGGCGTTTGATGTTTTGTAGAATGGCTTGGGCGAGGCCTTTGCGTAGAAGTAAAAAATACCCATTGGTTTTGGTATAAGCTTCCAAGAATGCCAGCTGTCAGGATTTGCTATGACTCATAAACCCTCATCATTCTTGCCTTTGAGTGGACTTTGAACAAGTAAAAGAAGAAAACAGGCCTGAAGGCCTCTGGACATAGGCATTTCAGGATAAAAACACAGAGCGGACTCCAGGTAACCGACAAAGGCTTTATTCATAGGCCTCTTGACGATTGAGGGCTTGTAGAGTGGCTTGAAAGCTGGATTTGTGGAAAAATGAAAAATACTGAAAAACAGGTATAGACTCATCCTTGTCTCATTCATCAAGATTCTCAATACTCCATAAACCCTCATGGATACTGCATTTGAGTTGGCTCGCAACAATCAAGCATAAAAATCCGTCTATTTCTTGAAAAATTCCAGAAAGTTACAACGCTGAAAAGTAACGAACCCCTGAGAAGCATTCAAAACAATAAAATCAGATGGTTATGGATGATTACTTTTTTCGGATGAGAAATGGAGCAAGTTTTCAGAAATTTATAAAAAAAATGAAGCGCTCACAGCCTTTTAGGGGCCATTAAAATTCAAAACCCATACCGTGACATGGGCATAGCGCGTATCGTTGCTTTACAGTCCCGTTACCCTGATCTTTAGGCAACCCCGCTGGTCTCCCAAGGTAAGAGGCATCTCTTTCCCTTGTTTTCCGGCGGATTTACCTGTATCATATCCAAGTTGTTATTGGGCACCTCTCGTCATTGCGAAAATACTCTGTGATCATCGGCCTTGTATACCTGCTGTTCGGTAAAAGAGAAAAGCATGTCACCTATACTGAAAACCGGGGATATTGTGGCAATAGATCATTCAATTAAGGACCCTCATGAGCTGGATAAAAAAATGGTGGCTTTTTTGAAAAAAGGGGGAATAGCAATCGAATGGCTTAAAGTTCTGGAAGACGGAATAGTCGTAGGCGTGCCTGAAAACAAGGATGATTTCGACTCAGTGGTTCATCTGAAAGGAAAAGAAATAGAACACCGGTATTGTCGGCAAAATTTTCTGGTAGTGGGCAAAAAGAAATTGATTTTTTAACCGCTAAATATTATCAATGCGATTTTGCCCCGATAGATTTATGGGATCATAGGTTAAATGCTCGACAATCATCGTTGCTTTCTGCTCGTTTATCAGCATTCCTGACTTGAGTATGAAGTCTTCTGGATTGACACGATAAAGATCAAACTTGTCATTCCTGATTCCGGAAAGTATTTCTGCTATGGTTCCACGGGTGAGCAGTGTTTCAGCCGAAAGTTTTCCAATAAGATCATATTTTACCTCGGAATACACGGATTGAGAAAATTCATCTCTCTGATTTTCCTTTATCTCAAAACCTTTTCCGGCCTTCAGGGTGTCGTAACTGATCTCATCGTTTTGTTCACCCCGTTGAATGGTATACTGGAGTTTAGCCACCAGCAATTCCTTGTCCAGTGCAGCGGTACATTTTTTAATCAATTGCTTTGAATCGAAATGCACGGTGTAGGCAGCCTTTTGATTAATCCGGTCCCACAGGGCTTTAAATTCAGCTTTTTCAAGATTTTTATTTGTCGGGTTAAATTTGGCCTTCCGGTCATCTTCAATTTCAGGCAATGCTGCTTCACTGAAAACACTGTCAATTAATTGAAGGACCTGAGAAGAATAAGGTGCCAACTCAGGGGGTAAATCCGGGAGTGTATTATTCTTTTTGGCTTCATGATAATGGGCGGTTATAGCATGGCTATCATCAGTATACTCATTTTTAACAAGGTAAATATAAATCTGTGTTGCCATTTTCTCAGAAACAGTCAAATCACCACCAGGTGTCCTTAAAACCTTGCCGGTAAACACATCCTCTGATTCATTGCTCCGGGCTTTCACCGTTGGGTTGACCAGACGTTTGCTTTTTTTGTCGATTGAAAAATAGCCCTCATGGGTAGCATCCGGCGCGATTGTGTTGACATATTCCATATAGTTATCATTGAATAGCGATGAAACTCCCTGGAGAGCCTTTGAATATTCTTCTTCGAATATCCTGGCATATTCACCCGGTTGTTCAATACCATCCTGGTAAGTACGGTATTTTGCCACCTCATCAATAAAAAAGAGCGAGAGTACCTTGATACCCTGGTGAAAAAGAGCCTCTTCCTTTTCCAAATTCGCTTTGATGGCTTCCCGTATCTGAATCCGCCGTAGAGCTAATTCATTGACATCACCGGTGGCATCCCCTGTTTCCAGGACAACACCGTTGGTGAATGAGACAATTTCTTTCACCGCATCAATATCGCTGACCACAAACCCTTTGTATTGCTCCAATGCTTTGGAAAGATCGTACAGATTGTCACCTGCATTAAATTTTCGGAAGACTCGTTTGATTCCAGTTTTTTGACGGACTTCAAACTCCATGCGGGCTGCGGGAGGCTTATCTTTTGAAATTTCGATGGATTCGAGATAGAGATAAGCATTTGTTCCAGCAATGCCTTTTACGGAAATGCCCCTGACGGCAATTTTTTTGACCAGTTTCTGGTTATAAGCATCCAGGGCATCAAGGCGATACACTTTATTATGCTCAGTCCGATGAGTGGCGGAATATCTCAGGATTGCCAGCGGATTAAATTCCTCAAGCGCTTTGGTGGTAACTTTGCCTTCCATTTTCTGGGGTTCATCCAGAATCAAAATGGGGTGGTTGCTTTTGATCACATCAATGGGCCGTCGGGATTGAAAATCGTCTAGTTCCATATAAATCCGGCCTGCATCTTTTCCACGGGCAGCAAAAGCCTGAACATTGATAATCATGGCATTAATGCCGCCATCGTATGAAAACTGTTCAATATGGTGGGGCTGTTTTGAGTTGTAGATAAAATATCGGATTCGCTGATTGTATTGTTCCATAAAATGATCCGCTGTGATTGCAAAAGATTTATACACGCCTTCGCGGATTGCC
This sequence comes from Desulfobacteraceae bacterium, assembly GCA_007127235.1. Taxonomy (GTDB): domain Bacteria; phylum Desulfobacterota; class Desulfobacteria; order Desulfobacterales; family SKZT01; genus SKZT01. The sequence continues at coordinate 1,007 of SKZT01000050.1, read as the reverse complement.
ACGGATGGAACCATGACGATGAACTTGGACCAGCCATAACGCTGATTTAATTCATACATGGTCTTGATATAGCAATAGGTCTTTCCGGTCCCGGTTTCCATTTCAATATCCAAGTTTACCTTGCAAACTTTGGTGCTGACCAGCCCCGCTGATTGTGGAAGGTTCTGTCTTCGCTGAACCGTCTGGATATTTTCAAGTAACTGAGGCGGGGATAATATCAGTTCATGATTGCGAAACCCGGTTTTGGATAAATCAATGGCAAACAGACCTTGTTCTGTTCACATAGAAATAATTTTCTTCTTGGTACGTTATTACCGGTTGAACCAAACCAAATGCGGTTATCCGCGATAAGTTCCTGAAGCATAGGGAAAGTCACACGCCAACAATTCCCTGACGGAGGATCTATTTGTCTCCCAGAGGGAGTCGTTATCGTATAAAATTGTGATCTTGTACCATGTCCAGCTTGAGCCGTAAGAGCAACCGATTGCCAATCCCCGCGCGGATCATTATCTGGGTTTAAATATCTTGCCCTAGCCTCATCAGTTAACGGCAGAAGATTTCGTACGAGTTCAAATTCTGCTTTGTTCCTTGCGTAGCAAAGGGTGTAGTCGTGATTGAATGAAAATACTCTTCTATTTTCACGTGTTTTTGTTTTTTCCCAAATAACAATCGTAACGAAGTTTTCTCCGCCAAAAACTTCATCACATAGCTTCCGGACATTTCCAACTTCTCCGTCATCGATGCTAATAAAAATCACTCCATCATCCCGCAGCAAGTTTCTTGCCAGCTTTAACCGGGGATACATCATGCTAAGCCAGTAGGAATGGAAACGACCGTTAGAATCCGTATTGGCTACCAGACGATTTCCCACATCGTCTTTTTGAAGAGACCGGGTCAAAAAGGATTCCGTATCTTCAGCAAAATCATCTTCATAGATAAAATCCTTCCCTGTGTTATAAGGTGGATCGATATAAATCATCTTAACCTTGCCAAGATAGGTCTTCTGC
>SKZT01000142.1 GCA_007127235.1 Desulfobacteraceae bacterium | reverse complement strand
GCTGCCCTGGGCTATGTATGTATAGCCCTTTCAGGGCAGGATTCGCAGGTTGCAGGGTAAAGGAGGCCTGAAAGGTCGATACATAATGCAGCCCAGGGCAGCGCCCTGGGTAGAGGCCCCAGAATATTAAGCCCTGAAAGGGCGCGACATAAAAAATAACAGAGGGCCATAAAAAGAAAAAAATTGGCACCGTGGTTATAGAAACAATTTGATAAATCACAACATCATAAGTACCCCCTGTGTCATGTGTGTGCAAAGACCAGACTTGCTTGACACAGGAGGCATATTTGGGGTTGATATCAGCACCGCCAACTCTCCAAATCCCGAGAAACAACCCTGATAGGGGTTAGGTTATCTATCCGGTGGTTTTTAACCACCGGAGAATCACGCCCTCAAAAACAAGTCCCGGAGGGACGATGCTAAGTTACGTCGATAACAGGATGGTTGGTCGTCAGGTAAATGGGTGCCTGCCAAACGAAAACAAGGATAGCCACATCGTCCCACCGAGACTTAAAAATCATAACCTCAACTTTATTGCAAAAGCACAGCTTTTGCACTCCTTTTTTATGAATCGGATATGCCATATACACGATGGGTATTGTCCCAAATAATAGAAGCCAGTTTTTCGGGGTCTTCACCCCGGATCTCGGCAATTTTCATAAGCACTGACTTTACAAATGCGGGCTCATTTCTTTTGGTGTGATTTTTTTGAGGAGCCGGCGTGAGGTATGGGGCATCCGTTTCAATCAACAGTCTATCGGAAGGAATCCCGGTGACCAGTTTTCGAAGGTGCTCCCCGCGTTTTTCGATGGTGACAATACCGGTGATGCCGATGTAAAGTCCCAGAGAAAGGTAGTTGGAAAGCTCCCGGCGATTTCCGCTGAAGCAGTGAACAACTCCTTTTGCCCCCGGTTTAAAATTATCCTTCAATATCTCAAAAAACCGCCCTTTGCTGTCCCGCTCATGAAATATCAGAGGAAAACCAAGTTCATCGGCCAATTCAAGTTGCCGGATAAACCATTTTTCCTGCAGGGACCGGGGAGAAAACATGCGGTTAAAATCAAGGCCAATCTCTCCCCAGGCTTTAACTTTTTTATTCTGTGCAAGCTTTTTAAGACTAATTAAAACTTCTTCGGTACAATCTTTAACATCGTGCGGATGTATTCCAACTGACACATAAATTTCCGGATTTTTTTTGGAAAGTTCCACTGCCAACCGGCAGCTTTTTTGCGTAATTCCCACCACCATAATTTTTTCAACGCCTTCCTGCCTGGCGTTGTGAAGCACTTTATCGAAATCGTTTTTATAGGACCGGTCATCCAAATGGCAGTGGCTATCAAATAGTTTCATCATGTTTTTCTCTTTTTATTCATTGGTGCCATTAAATTTGCACATACATTCATAAAAGCCCTTTCCCACACATGAGGATCGGTGCCCTGGGCCGAAGAAGCAATGTTCTCATTTTGCGCCCTGTTGCCGACAACACGTACCAGTGTCAGATTGCGACCGGCATCCTCCAGCAAAGCTTCTTCATCGGATGGAAAAATGGCAAAACCGGAAGCTTCAACAGCCCGCTCATGCTGTGCCCAATGCCGCCATCCATCCGGCATGGTATCCGCAACATCAACGCTGACCAGCCCTGTCTTTTCCCAATGTTTCTTCCACCATTGCGCACTGTGAAAAGTACAGCATTCAGGCTCCCAGAAAACTTTTCCGTTGCTTTGGGCTTTTAGAAGGTGCTCAGGCGGATTGTTTTCCATCTCGGCCTGCAACCCCGGAACCACTATTCCAATTTTTCCTCCCGGCCGGAGGAACCGGATAATATAACTTAGATAAAGATCATCGGTACCGTAATAACTGTATGAGTCTAAAGAAACAATGGCATCGAAAAAGCTTTCGGCAAATGGCAGGGCATGTGCCTCGGCATGCACCGGGTAAACCTGGTTTTCAAGCTTTGCTTCACACACTCTTAACCAGTTTTCTCCGGCAGGAATCCATAAATCCGCTGCAAAGACCGTAACTCCGTATTCCCTGGCCAAAAATATCGAACTGATAGCCCTTCCGCAACCCATATCCAGAACCCGCATACCCGGGGTTAGTTCAAGGTCTTCCATGAGCCATTCCGCCAACCACAAGGCATTGGGTCCCATCTGGTTTTCTGCGACCCACCGAAAATCATAGCGGCTTGCACGCGGAAAACACTCATTGTAAAAAAGATTTTCAAGTTTCTTATCACTGTCTGCCATTTATGTGCTCCTCAGATTCAAGGCAGCGTAATATAGCTTTCCAGAAAATGTTTTTGGCGGCGTTATCGGTCGGAGATATACGAAAAAGTATAATCTCCTCCCTCTAGCCTTGCCAAAATCATTTTCTGAAAAGCTATAGAAACGGGATGAATTTTCACCCCGGTCATGGATTAACTTTTTCAGGTGCTACGCTTTGTCATCTAACATTAAATGTTTTAAATATCAATGCGCCGGTTAAGATCAGGTTTTCATTATCCTCAAAATACAGCGTTCACCTCATTTTTTTCATAAAATTGTGAAGATAACATGGGATAAAACATAGCCCGAACAAATCCAGAAAGCATAGAACAAATCGAGAGGAGGTGAAAAGAATCCTTTGAGCTTTTAAAAACCCATTTATGGCTACCTGGATTTGAATTTTCCAACTTATGAAAATAGGAGGATTAATCGTGAAGAAAAACAGAAAAAAACCAGGATCAGGAACGGTCAAAATATTGGTAGTCGCCTTTGCTGCCATGGCAACCGTGGCGTTGGTTTTTGCAGTCAATGCGCAATTGCCCGAAGATGTAGACCCTCTTGTAAAAACTTACATGCCGGTGGTCATTGAAGAAGATTTCGAGACGATAATGGCAAAAGATGTGGAAGAAAAAGCAGAATATATGGAGCGTCAAATGGAACTTCTCGAAAGGCGCTATGATTTAAGTGACAACCCGGCCGATGTCATGATGTCAGCTGAGAGAAAATACATTCAGCAGGGTATCCGGGTCAAACTTCCTGAAGGTGTAACCTGGGAACAGTTAGCGGAAATGTCCCCGGCCGAGATTAAAGAAAGGGATCTTTTCCCGGAAGGCTTTTTGCCCCTTCCCCATGTCAAGCATGAAACAGGTGGTCAGGTTTTTCCCGAAAACCAGATCGAGGAAATCGAAAGGTTGGAACAGCGGTCTCTCGAACGGTTCGATGTTGATTTTGATATTCCCGAACACTTTCTCCCGGAATTCCCTCCCCCTATTTTTCTTACGACCCGTCCTGACCTTGGCGATGTCTCACAGGGAAAACTTCTGAGCATCGATAACTACTATGAAATCATGTACGGAATTCTCACGCCGGTCCAAATGGAGGGTTTGAGGCTTCTTCTTACACCGTTTCCCCAACAGCAGTTCAACCAGACCGAGGATAGAAAAGTCGAAAGGCCCAGCTTGGGCGTAAGCTGCCTGGACTGCCACTCCAACGGCCATACCAACGCAGCTTTTCACCTGAATCCGGACACGCGTCCGCAAGTGGCTCGTTTGCGCCTGGACACCGTAAGCCTGCGGGGTATGTTCAACCAGCAAATCCATGGCTCCAAAAGATCTCTTCGCTCCATTGAAGACTTTACGGAGTTTGAACAACGAACTGCCTATTTTGATGGTGACCATGTTATTGCGGCAAAAAAAGGAGTCCACCTTCCCGACAGAGCCAGCCAGGTGGTCATGATGGCTCAAATGCAGAACATTTTTGATTTCCCGCCGGCACCCAAGCTCAATGTCTTCGGCAAGCTGAATCCGGAGAAAGCAACCGAGCAGGAATTAATGGGAGAAGAAATATTTTTCGGAAAAGCCAATTGTGCCGTTTGTCATCCTGCTCCCTTTTACACCGATGACAAGATGCACAATTTACAGGTAGAACGATTCTACGAGCCGCGAATGAGCAACGGTAAATGGATTACCGCCGTAGGCCCGATTAAAAGCTTTACGCTCCGTGGAATCAAGGACTCGCCTCCATATATGCATGACGGGCGTCTGCTTACCATTGAAGACACGGTAGAGTTTTTCAATCTTGTGACACAAATAAATTTGACCGAGGAAGAAAAATCGGCCCTGGTTGCGTTTTTGCGATGTCTTTAACAAGTCTGCTGCAGGCAAATCCACGCCGGCAATAATTTGTGAGGCACGAAAAAACGATACATGATCATCCCAAATAAAGGATGTGAGGTTGCAAAACATGAATGCAAACGTTCCCCCCTTTGGAAAACTGGTCTTTACCCACACTTTACACAGAGGGTGGTATCTCTCGTTTTCACTCAGACCGTGGAAACGATTTTGCAAAAGGTGATCGCAAACGTTCCCCCCCTTTGAAAAAGGGGGGGACAGGGGGGATTTGAGAGGTTTGTAAATCCCCCT
>SKZT01000101.1 GCA_007127235.1 Desulfobacteraceae bacterium | reverse complement strand
TTTTTGGTTCCTCGTTTTTTGGTTCCTCGTTTTTGATTGCCGGTTTAGCATTATTGCCGAAAAGCGTTTCACCCACCGCAGCCGAGACTGATTCTAACATGGTTGAGCCCGATGCTAAAAGGAACAATTTTTCCTGGCAAATCATTTATCATTTTTGCTTATACGGAGTGCAAAAGCTGTGCTTTTGCATTTTTTTCTAAGCACAGCGTCATTTTTGCGAAAGCACAGCTTTCGCACTCCGCTTTTCTTACCATACAGCCGTGATCCGGAGTTGACATTGAAATATAACTTTTGTATTTGTTGAAATATTAATTTGTTAACCATGGAGGTAAATATGGCAGGATTAAACAAAGCAATTTTAATTGGAAATTTGGGACGAGACCCTGAAATTCGATATACCCCGGGTGGATTGGCCGTGGCCAATTTCAGCATGGCTACCACCGAAAACTGGACCAAGGATGGCCAAAAAGAATCCCGAACAGAGTGGCATCGGATTGTTGCGTTCGGAAGGCTGGCTGAAATCTGTGGAGAATATCTGGCAAAGGGGCGACAGGTTTACATTGAGGGTAAAATTCAGACCCGTGAATGGGAAGATAAAGACGGGAATAAACGATATACCACTGAAATTGTAGCCAATCAGATGCAAATGTTGGGCAGCAGGGAAAATACTTACTCGGAACCCCCTACATCTTCATCAGGACGTTCCCAATCAGGTGATATGACCAAGGCAGGCGAATCACGCAGAACAAAGGACACACCAGAACCACAATATCCGGATATGCAGGATGACGATATACCGTTTTGATGGTTTAAAGATTAACTATAGCTATTCAGAAAATGATTTTGGCAAGGCTAGAGGGAGGAGATTATACTTTTTCGTATATCTCCGACCGATAACGCCGCCAAAAACATTTTCTGGAAAGCAATAATAACGGAATAACATCATGGCATTGTCCATATACTGGGCTGATGAATACGTCCGAAAGAAAAAAAATGTGGTTGATGCAATCCGGTTAATCAAATCGGGCCAGCGGGTTTTTATCGGATCTTACTGCGGCGAACCGCAGCATCTGGTGAAAGGTTTGGCGGAAAATTGCGCCGGGCTATCCGACATTGAAATTATCCGGTTGATGTCTTCAGAAACCACTTCCCTGACAATGATTGCCAACAAAACCCAGGATCAGAAATTAAGCATCCGGTCCATTTATCTCGGAGCCGCAAAATCGGAAGAACTTGCAAAAAACATGCGATTTTATACACCAATGAACCTTTCGGAGGTTCCCCGCTTGTTTACAAAAAGATTGATTCCCATAAATGTGGCATTGATCCAGGTTACTCCTCCGGATGATTTCGGATGGATGAGCCTTGGTGTTTCTGTGGATGTCACCATGGCAGCCTCGCAGGCGGCAGACATTGTTATTGCCCAGGTCAACAGCTTCATGCCGATGGTGCTTGGGCAAAGCTTTATCCATGTCAATGATGTCCATGTTGTTGTAGAACATGATGAAGATCTTCTGGCCATATCTGCGGTTGAAATCTCGGAAAAGACAGATATTATCGGCAGGCATATCGCCCGTCTTGTCGAAGACGGCTCCACGCTTCAAATTGGATTGGATACAGCCTCTCGGGCTACCAGCCTGGCTCTTTCCGAAAAAAATGATCTGGGAATTCACTCACAGTTTTTGACGCTGGATATGATGAGACTTTACTCAATTGGGGTGATCACCAATAAAAAGAAAGGATTTAATAACGGGAAAATGGTCGCGGCAAGTGCGGTAGGCACAAAGAACCTTTATGAGTTTCTGGATTTAAACCCTGCGGTTGATTTTCACCCTTTTGATTATGTCAATGATATTGATATCATTTCCAGGCACAACAAGATGATATCCATGAATGTTGCCCAATACATCGATTTGATCGGACAGGTTTCATGTGATGCGCTGCCATCCAATCTTTATGCAGGTGTTTCGGGTGTACCTGATTTTGTCCGGGGAGCAAACCGCGCCAAAGAAGGCAAGTCGATTATCATGTTGAAATCGACTGCGAACAACGATAAAGAAAGCCGGATTGTTTCCCTGCTAAACAACACAATTGTTACAATCCCCAGAGAAGATGTTCGATGGGTGGTTACCGAATTTGGCATCGCCAATTTATTCGGGAAAAGTATCCAGGAAAGAGCTTTGGCGCTTATCAGCATTGCTCACCCGGATTTTCGCGAACAACTGCTTTTTGAAGCCAAAAAACTCGGTATGATTGGAGCCGAACGCACTCTTGGAGAGTCTGTTCACGGTATATATCCGGTAAGGTTAGAAAAAACCATCCGAATCAATGGTGAAAAAGTACTTCTGAGACCTGCAAAACCGGTGGATGAAAGACGAATCCAGGAGCATTTTTACCAGCTGGAGAAAGTGGATGTTATCTCCAGATTTTTTCACGATAAAACCCATTTTTTTCGTCAGGATGTTCAAGGGATGTTCCAGGTGGATTATATTCATAACATGACCCTCATTGCTCTTGTGGGAGAGTCCGGATTTGAAAAGGTAATAGGCGTTGGATCCTACTATTTCGAACCGGCCGATAACATCGCAGAGGTCGCATTTTCTGTAAGTAAAAAATACCAGGGAAAAGGTTTGGGGAAAGTCATGATCCAAATACTCGCAGATGCGGCACGGGAAAACGGCATTTCCGGCCTGTATGCAGTTACATCACCAGGAAATAAGAGTATGATCAAACTTTTCAGAAGCCTTCCATGCAAGATCCGATCCGTTTTGGGAGATGATCTGATGTTGAGCTGTCGATTTAACGAAACAGTTTGAAAAAGATGGCATGAAAATAAAAAACAAAAGGAAGGGCTGAATCGAATGAAAATTGCCATCACCGGAGGTGCAGGCTTTATCGGATCTCATCTGGCCGCCGCCTATCTTGAAAGAGGCGATGAAGTAGCCATAATTGATAATCTTTCCACCGGATACATTCAGAATATACAATATCTCATGGATAATCCGGCATATAAAAGTCGTTTGGACGTAAAAATCGACACCATTTTAAATCCCCGGGTTACTGCCGAGTTGATTGGCCCGGCCGATCTTGTTTTTCATTTAGCCGCTGCAGTCGGGGTACGCTATATTATTGAAAACCCATTGGAATCAATCAAAACCAATATTCAAGGGACCGAAATAGTGTTGGACCTCTGCTCCCGATTTGACAAAAAGGTCCTTATTGCTTCTTCTTCCGAAGTTTACGGAAAACATCTTCACGCACCACTGGTGGAAACTGATAATGTCATTTACGGGCCATCCACAAAATCACGATGGAGCTATGCGGCATCCAAGCTAATGGATGAATTCACCGCATTGGCCTACCACAGCACAAAAGGTTTGAAGGTCGTTATCACCCGTTTATTCAACACGGTAGGCCCTCGTCAAACCGGAGCCTATGGAATGGTTATCCCAAGATTTGTGGAGCAGGCCTTGAAAAATATGCCCATTACCGTTTATGGTGACGGAACCCAAACCCGCACTTTTACATTTGTTAATGATGTGGTGCATGTGCTTATGGAACTTATGAAACACCAGCAGGCATATGGAGAGGTTTTTAATATCGGGGGTACGGAAGAAATTTCCATTTATGACCTGGCCCAAAAAATTGTGAACAAAACCAATTCAAATTCGGTTATTGAAAAAATACCCTATGAACAGGCTTTTAAAAAGGATTTCGAAGACATGCAGCGCAGGGTTCCCAGCATTGAAAAAGTAAAATCATTTATTGGATTTGAGCCCATGACCGATCTTGATACGATCCTGGCCCATACAATTGATTATATCAGAAAGACACTGCAATAAGGAGGCTGGCTGTTCATTCAATCATGGTCAAAAATATAACCGATAGACCTCAGGCTTTTAAAATAAATCGGCTCTTTGGGGTTGGGCTCGAAATATTTCCTTAAACGCACAATAAAATTATCCACGGTCCGTGTTGTAGTTTTTCGATCATAACCCCATACATTTTTCAGAATTTCAGTTCTTGAAAGAACGGTCCCGCGATTGACAATAAAAATCTTTAACAGTTTCAGTTCAAGCTCCGTCAGATGAATCTCTCCGGCACAGCATTTGGCAGTTAAGGTGCTGAAAAATATTTCGTTTTCTCCAAATTTATAATTTTTTTCTGAAAGCACAGATAAATGGTCTATCTTTTCAACCTGAGACCAGGCACCCCTCAAAATAAGCCGCTCCACCCTGAGAAGAAACTCTTCTAAATTAAAAGGCTTGGTCATGTAATCATCAACACCGAAAGAAAGTCCCTGAACTTTATCATCTGAAGCACTTTTGGCAGATAAAATCAGAATGGGAACACGCTCATCTTCTTCCCTGATTTTTTTAAGAACCTTAAGCCCGTTCATGCCCGGAAGCATAATATCGAGAATAATAAGATCAGGCTGATATTTTTTTACAATAGATAATCCTGATGGTCCATCGGCCGCCAATTCCACAGTGTAACCCTGAAGTGTCAAATTCAGTCTAAGACCCTCTGCAATATGGTTATCATCTTCAACAATTAATATTCGTTTTTTTTCTGCTATGCTCATTATCCCCTTTCCTGAGGAAAAGGCAGCATAAGCGTGAAAACCGAGCCTTTCCCAGGACCCTGGCTTACAGCAAAAATTTTTCCGTTATGGATCCGGGCCACATGATGGGCCAGGTATAATCCAAGACCGCTGCCTTTTGCAGACATATCCTGAGAGTTTCCCACCTGATAAAATTTTTTAAATATTTTTTTAAACTCGCATTTTTCCAAACCAATGCCATTGTCTTTGAAATGAATATGCAGTTTTTTCTTATTGGTTTCGAAACGGACTCGGACAGAAGGGGTGGAAGATTTATTATACTTCACAGCATTTGATAGAAGATTCATAAGCAGCATTTCAAATAACGTTTCATTGATTCGACAAACAGCCTGTTTTATCTTTTCATTATTATCAACTTGAAAATGACATCCCGGAAAATGATATTTATTGTCCCTGAGAAAATGATTTATCAACGTAATCAAATCCAAATCGGCAAATTCGTTTTTGTAGCTTTTACTCTCCAGCTTTGCAATATTTAAAATGCGATTGATATTTTCCGAAATCCGCTGAGTATCATGAAGCATATATCCGATATATTTGTGGCAATCCTCCCGGGGAAGCTCGTACTTTAAAAATGTTTCCAGATAAAGTTTTAACGAGGTAACCGGAGTTTTAAGTTCATGGGTGAAATTGTTGATAAAATTCTGCTGAAGCCTTAAAAGCTGGATCATTTTTTGACTATAAATAAATATGATAAAAATACCAGCAAGAATCAGTCCCACCAAAACAGAGAGCACCACTATTACCACCCAGGTATCATAAGCCAGAACTTTTTCCGTATCTAAATTAAAATTTTCGACAATCCGCCTAAGTCCTGTGCTGACTTCGATGTACCAGTAAATATAGAGAAAAAGCGATAGGCCCAAGGCCAGGATAGAGAAAATAAAAACAAAGATGGGATGAAAATACCAGTGGAATCGGTTCATTTTTGATTTCAGTCTTTACATTTTTTTTGATTTCAAGCTGTCTTTATAACACAGATTATATGTTCAAACAAGATTCACGAAAATTCGAAGGAACCTATAGCTTGACTTTTTTGTTTTTTTTGTGTTAGGCTTTTTCAAAGCATCTATTTTTTCCTGATTAGTATAGAAATCGATAGAGTTTTGATTTAACTCATAACCCGTAAGGTTGCCTTTGGTCCTGTATAAATGCGTTATTTCCAAAAAAACTTGTTAGTTTGGTTATCAATTATTAACTGCAAACGGAAGGAGAAATGAAATGTCAGAAAGCGTTTATAAAATTATTGAAGTTGTCGGCACCAGCCCCACTTCCTGGGAAGAAGCAGCAACCAGAGCTGTGGAAGCAGCAGGCAAATCTTTAAGAGATTTGAGAGTCGCGGAAGTCACCAAGCTTGACATGAAAGTTGAAGATGGCAAGATTAAGTTTTTTCGTGCTAGGGTAAATATTTCCTTTAAACTGGAAGGTTAGTGTATCTGAATTGTAATTCAAAAACGCAGTATATAACAGATAAAAAAAGGCGGAGTAAAATTAAAAGATACTCCGCCTTCTCATCTTTCTTGGAGAGTGTAACCTGTTTGCGTGAAATCCGATATTCTGTAGGTGCGAATTCATTCGCACTTAAAATCCGGCACGGATTTACAAAAAATTCTTTAAACCATCCAGCAACTTTATTTCCGGGAAAACGGCTTTAGAGCCTATAATTATAACATCGGGGTTCACATTGTGCGAATGAATTCGCACCTACAGCTGAGCAAAGGTCTTTTTACACAAACAGGTTACACTCTTTTTCAGGTTTCGTTTTCGGTTTTAGAAAGAGAGCACAAAAGCAAAGATATCAGGTGTAGATCAAATTGATGGGAAGCGGAGGAAATTTCCAGATGCCCGGTTTTGGAATCAGGTGCTGCGAAGAAACCCGAAGCCACGAAAGATCGGGTTTGAGTTCTCTTAATTTTCCATCTTCGGGTGGTATTGCAGCAGACGATGTGGAGTAGCTGACCTGAAAAAGACAAACACCCTCCTTTTTGTTTTTGGAAATCACGTAATTTTTTTGAAAAGACTTGACCGCTATTTTATTATCCGAGGCAATCCGCTTCAAAGTTTCAATGTCAAAATTCATCAGGGTAAATTTAGATACGCCGTTTTCGGAAATTCTGATGAGCGCTCTCGATTCACTGCTTCCCGCGTAAACGGTGGTTATACAATTTAACCTTCGCAGGTATTGAGCTGCCACAATAGCAGCGGTTCTTCTTCCACCGGCCATAATGGGAAGTCCGTAATATTCGAAAAACTTTTTTTGAAGGTCCTCTGCATACTTATCCCCTTTTTCATAAAGATCCTTTGAAATATATCGCAAATAGCGTCCCAGATCTTCAGTCGCCTCGGCAATAGGCCAGTCAATACGCACATGAAAGTGGCTGAGCTTATATCTTTCCCTGCCCCCGCTGGTGGGGTCTCTTTGGATCAAAAGTGCATAATCAATTGGAAGTAACGTGTAAAGAAAATCACTGAACTTAGCTGAGTCCAAATATTTTTGAGTTCGTTCAATATCAGTGTATAAAGGAAGGGTTTGACTCTTTATAAGATTGGATTTGGTGGTTTTGTTGACATCAAAAAAGCGAATATATTTTTTATGTATTGCCGGTATGCTATCTTCGATAAATATAACCAAAAATGTGTTCTGATGTTCATGTTCCCTGACCGAAACTCTCGCACGGGGTTTTAATTCACGTTTTTCAACAAAAGGGTATTCGAGGTCTTTTTCAATAAATTTTTTATATGATTCTATCAGTGAATAATTGATCAGGAATTGATCTAGATCATCCCGAAGCAATTCATAATAAGATCGTCTTAATCTATTTGCGAAACTCAGTTCTTCTCTGGAAATCCAAAACTCCACCCTAATCTCCTAACTTTTATATCCGGAAATTTACTTTCATGTGTCCCCTACCCCTTTTCTCTGGTTTTTTCAGACTTGCGGCGATAAAAATCTTTTTTTTTTGACCACCGTTCAAAAAAACCGATTTTCCCCGAAGAATATGCCCTGTCAACCATTTCTTCCTTTACCTGAATGCCGTCGGGTTTAGCCATGGCTGTCCGCAAGCATTCAACCTTGTAAGCGCAGTCCATGCAATTATCAGGTGTCTGCCTCAACCCCTCTTTTCCCATCGGGAAAACATTATCCAATATCGCAAAACAATCAGGATGTCTCTCTATTTTTTCCATATAAAATGAACTGTTTTTATTCAGCCTTACAGAATCTTTTCATTCAGTTTTTTTCTTTGAACATCATATTCCCGATTTATTTGGGCGATATATCCCTGATCCGCAAAACTGAAATATCGGTTATCACCAATTACCAGATGCTCATGGACAGTAATTCCCACCGCTTTACAGGCAAAAAGCAGTTCCCTGGTCACCGCAATGTCTTCCGGAGAAGGATTTGGATCTCCTGATGGATGATTGTGAACAAATATGAGGGCTGCAGCCCGATTAAGTAATGATGCGGAAACCACTTCCCGCGGATATACAGAACTTGCCGTTAAGGTTCCCACAAAAAGCGTCTCCGTTTTTAATATTCGATTTTTCGCATCCATATATATCACTTGAAAGTGTTCCCGGCTTTTATCTCTTAATCGATGATAAAGATAATCAAAAAGCTCCTGGGAGTTGCGGACCAAATCTTTGTGAATCATCCGTTTTTCCAGATAACGCTCGGCTACGGATTTGATCAGTTTGATACCAAACACGTTTTTTGGGCCTATGCCTTTGATATCACAAAGCTCTTCAGGACTGGCTTCCAAAACGGCCTGAAAGGTCCCGAATTTCGCCATTGCCTCCTTGGCAGCATCTTTGCAATCTTTACGGGGAGTTCCCAAAGTGAGTAAAAGTTCAATAATTTCATAATCATGAAAACCGGAAATACCCGATATAAGAAAACGCTCACGCAATCTCTGGCGGTGTCCTTCGCCTTTGTGGTTTTTTTCGCTGGGACTCATGGTTTATTGGCAGCAAAATCAATCATCGAGTTCATGTTTGAGGTCCCGTGTCATCAATCGCCGAACCGCCGCTATTGGAGAGTCATCTTCATACAGTATCCGATAAATCTCGTGGCAAATCGGCATTTCAACACCCATTTTTTTGGAAAGGTTATATACTGATTTTGCGGTTTTAACACCCTCGGCCACCATCCGCATCTCAGAGAGAATTGCTTTTAATTTTTTCCCTTCGCCAATTTTCCTGCCCACAGTATAGTTGCGGCTCAATGCCCCAGTACAGGTCAGGAGCAAATCGCCGATACCCGACAGGCCGGCAAAAGTATCCGGACGGGCTCCCATGTGGGTTCCAAGTCTTCTTATTTCCGTAAGCCCCCGGGTAATGAGGGCAGCACGGGTGTTGAGTCCCAAACCGAGCCCATCAATAATTCCCGATGCAATGGCAATCACATTTTTTACGGCTCCGCCAAGTTCAACACCGACCATGTCGTCATTGGTATAAACCCTGAAATAGTTTGTGGCAAATACCCTTTGAATAAAACCTGCAATCTGCTGATCTTTTGATGCAACCGAAATTAGTGTAGGAACCTTTCTGGAAACTTCCATGGCAAAACTTGGGCCTGAAAGCACTGCAAAGCAACGTTCATCAACGTGTGGATTTGTTTCAGCAAGTACCTGGGACATGCTCAGATGGGTTATGTTTTCAATTCCTTTGGATGCCGATACAATCAGGGTATCCCCTGATACATGGGGAGAAAATTTTTGAGATATCTCTCTCATGACATGGGAAGGTACAACTACCAGCAAAAGATCTTTTTCAAAAACCACTTGTGCGAGATCTGTGGAAGGCCTCAACCGCTCGGAAAGCTTTATTCCCTTTAGAAACAACTTGTTTTCCCGTTCATAGAGTATCTGCTCAACTACTTCCGGTTCGTAGGCCCACAGATTTACAATGTATCCTTTATCGGCCAAAAGATTACCCAGGGTTGTTCCCCAACTGCCGGCTCCAACCACGCCGATTTTAAGCTCCTGAATCTGATCCGATTTTTCCATAATTACAGCTTTTAGTCTTCCTTCTCAGCAAGTCTTGCCGTGGCTACCACTTTTTCACCCGGTTCAACACTGATTAGTTTCACCCCTTGAGTGTTTCGGCTGATAATGGAAATATCCTTAACAGCCATGCGAATAATTTTTCCCGAATTGGTCACCAGCATGATATCATCTTCGTCTTCCACCAGGAGAATACCCACCACTTCCCCGTTTCTCTTGCTGGTTTTAATGGTGATAACCCCTTTTCCACCCCGCTTTTGAACCGGATACTCATCAATGGAGGTTCTTTTTCCGAAACCGTTTTCTGTTATAGTAAAAAGCGTCTGCCCGTAACTAAGTACTTCCAGTCCAACTATCCGGTCTTTATTCTGAAGACGCATACCTATCACTCCTTGCGCTGTTCTGCCGGTAGGCCGCACATCCGCTTCATGAAACCGAATGGATTTTCCCATGGCCGAGCACATAAAGACATTATGGGAACCATCGGTAATTCGGGCAACAATTAACTCATCTCCTTCAACAATATTAACCGCAATAATGCCCCCAAGACGGGGGCGCGAAAATGCCATCAACTCGGTTTTTTTAACCAGCCCGTTTTTGGTACCCATTAAGACATGATAACCCGGTTCAAAAGACGGAACCGCTAAAACTGTTGCAAGTTCTTCGTTTTCCTGAAAATTAAGTAAATTTACAATTGCTTTTCCCCGGCTTTGCCGACTGGCCTGAGGAATATCATATACTTTCGCCCAGTATACCCGCCCCTGATTGGTGAAAAACAAAAATGTATGATGGGTTGATGCCACAAAAAGAAGCGCCACAAAATCTTCTTCCTTGGTTCCCATTCCCGTTTTTCCTTTTCCACCCCTTTTTTGAGCCTGATACAGGGTGATAGGGGTTCTTTTAATGTAGCCCTTGTTGGAGACAGTCACCACCATGTCTTCTTCAACAATTAGGTCCTCAAGAGCAATTTCCTTGGTCTCCTCCACAATTCTGGTGCGACGTCCATCTCCATAGGTTTCCTCTATCTGACCAAGCTCTTCTTTGATGATATCTAAAACTATTTTTTCCTCTGAAAGAATTTTTTTAAACCATTCAATATCCTTAAGGACCCGTTCGTATTCTTCCAGTATTTTTTCCTGCTCAAGCCCTGTAAGCCTTTGAAGGCGCATATCCAGGA
Organism: Desulfobacteraceae bacterium; assembly: GCA_007127235.1. Classification (GTDB taxonomy): domain Bacteria; phylum Desulfobacterota; class Desulfobacteria; order Desulfobacterales; family SKZT01; genus SKZT01. The sequence continues at coordinate 4,465 of SKZT01000101.1, read as the reverse complement.
TTGCCTGAGCCTGTGTTTGGGTTAATCCGAAACGGTTCATCAATTCCGTTCGGGCTTCAACCGGAGTCTTAGCCCTCCGGATCAGCCTGACAACATCATCCAGATTTTCCAGAGCAATTTTCAAACCTTCCAATATATGGGCGCGTTCTTCAGCCTTTTTAAGATCGAAAATTGTCCGCCGAATAATGATTTCTTTTCTATGAAGGACAAAATGCTCTAAAATTTCTTTGAGATTCAATATCATGGGCCGGCCATCCACCACGGCCAGAAATATGATACCAAAACTGGTCTCCATCTGAGTTTGCCTGAAAAGCTGATTAATCAGCACTTCAGCTACCTGATCTTTTTTAAGACCAATTGCGATTCGCATTCCCTCCCGATCAGATTCATCCCTCACATAACGAATACCTTCAATCTGTCTGTTTTTGACAAGGGTGGCAATTTTTTCAATAAGTTTTGCTTTGTTTACCTGGTAGGGCAGTTCGGAAATAACAATGGTCTCCTGCTTTGTGCGCTTATCCCTTTCAACCATTGCATTGGCCCTGACCCGAAATATTCCCCTTCCTGTTCTGTAAGCCTCATTAATGCCATCAACACCATATATAATGCCGTACGTGGGAAAATCCGGTCCGGGAATATGTTCCATGATTTCTTCAATACTGATATCCGGATTATTAATGAGGGCTTTGAGCGCGCTAATCACCTCAGAAATATTGTGCGGAGGGATGTTAGTGGCCATACCCACGGCAATACCCGATGAACCGTTAATTAACAAATCCGGAATTTTTGTTGGAAGCACCGATGGTTCTGTAAGCGACTCATCATAGTTTGGTTTAAAATCAACGGTTTCCTTGTCAAGATCCTCCAACATTTCATGGGATAGCCGCGTCATTCGAATTTCTGTATAACGCATGGCCGCAGGAGGATCTCCATCAACAGAACCGAAATTGCCTTGACCATCCACCAGAGGATAACGCATGGAAAAATCCTGCGCCAATCTGACAATGGTATCATATACGGCACTGTCCCCATGAGGATGATACTTACCGATAACATCACCGACAATCCTCGCGGATTTTTTGTAGGGCTTATTCCAGTCATTTTTGAGTTCGTGCATTGCAAAAAGCACCCGTCGATGTACAGGCTTTAGACCATCTCTTACATCAGGAAGCGCCCTTCCGATAATAACGCTCATGGCATAATCGAGATAAGACTGTTTCATCTCGGTCTCAATACTTATCTCGGCCGATTTATTTACTTCTGTCATATGTGTTTCCGATTAAAAATAATAGGGCAAGTGGTGTGTGGAATCAAATAATACTCCAGAGATAACAAATAATATTGGTCTGTATTTATTGGGCACTAATTTTTAATGCAACCCAAAAAAACAGACCAGCAATGCAAATATAGCTTTTCAGAAAATATTCATGGCAAAGCCGGAGAGAAGAGATCATACTTTTACGTATATCTCCGACCGATAACGCAACCATAAACATTTTCCGGAAAGCTATAGGCAGGAAATTATTCTGGTTATAACAGATCGAGGGCCTATTGGTGGATAGAGTACTATTTGGTGTAAACTTGATATGGGCGGGTTCCAAACCCGCCCTGGTTCAAAATGGTTCAAAATCCCCCGGTGTTGCATTGTGCCATATACATCATGTTCCCCGGACGGCATTCAATCCATGTAACCGTAGAATAATTTTTTACCCTTAAATTCGTTATAGCCAGGATTTTTTATCAAGAAACGTTATGGAACCATTACCTGGAAATTAATGCCCCGGCAAACAAAACTAGAATGGCTTCATATACGGCCACCGGAACATAACTTCCAAAAACAGCATAAACAATACCGCCGCCAACAATTGCAGGTACACCGAAAACCACCAAGGTCCCCAATTTTCTAGCTACAGTCATCTTATTGTTTCTCCCAATTCTGTATAATAATTCGAGTTCAGGTGTTTGGTAAAAATAGATATACCAAAATTGCACTAGTTTTTATTTCTTGCCATATACCTTACAAACGCATAATCTTTTAACAAAATTGCATAAACAAGTAAAGGAAAAAAGTGTAAGGCTTGGGGTTTCATTTGAGTGTGTATATTGTTTGTATGAAATAAACTAAAAATTCTTAAGACCGGAGTGCGAAAGTTGTACTTTCGCCTAACCGGCTGCAAGCCGGTTCACCTGAAAAATAAATGTATCAGCCGAAAGTCGTTTCCAATAAAATTTTAAAGTGTTCAGGGAGCTGAGCAACAACATGTGCTTAATTCTGCTTGCATACAAAAAACATCCACAGTATCCTACCATAATTGCCGCTAACCGGGACGAATTTTATGAAAGGCCCACCCGTGAAGTCCAATTTTGGAACACTTCACCTGACTTGCTGGCAGGTAAAGATTTGCTCGGTGGCGGTACATGGATGGGCATTACCCGTAGTGGTCGTTTTTCTGCTGTCACCAATTTCCGGGAGCCGCTGAAAGACAATAAAAATATGGTTTCGAGAGGTTTTTTGGTTCGCAATTACCTGGAAGAAAATACACTTCCGAAAGAATATTTAAAAAAAATAAAGAAGTATGCTCATCTGTACGATGGATTTAATCTTATAGTGGGCAATGTGGAAAAACTCTTTTATTATTCCAACCGGCAAAACCAGATTGTAAAAATTTTACCGGGTATTCATGGTCTGAGCAATCATTTGCTGAACACTTCATGGCCTAAAGTGGAAAAGGGAAAAAGATTCTTTTCTGAGATTGTATCAGAAAAAAAATCCATTGATGTTGAAAAAATCTTCACCCTGCTTGAAGACAGATCCATGCCTCCTGCTCAATTACTTCCCCACACAGGGGTCGATCCCGAATGGGAGAAAATTCTTTCTCCGCTTTTTATCACCAGCCCCATTTACGGAACCCGGTCATCCACAATTATACTGTTGGATCGATATGGAAAGGTCCATTTTTTCGAACGTTCATTTTCCATGAATCAAGGAAACCTTATCAGGAATAAAACCCGAAAGTTTTGTTTTAGAGTGTCAAGCTAAAATTCAAAGACTTTTTAAATAGGCGACCAGTGCGTCGATTTCTTTATCGTCAAATTTTTCAAATGCCGGCATATTTCCAAAGGGAGTTTTAAGCTGCTTTTCAACACTCTGCCTTGTTACAGGCCACTGGCTGACTTCAAACTTATCCTGTCGAAAAATACCTTTAAAGCCTGGTCCGATTTTTGTTGCAGTTGTATCGGTGGCGTGACAAAAGGAACAGTTTTTAGAAAAAATTTCAGCCCCCTTCAGTACCAGTTCCTCATTGGGTTGTTTCTCGGAAACTGCCACTCTTTTCCCGTGAACCAATTCGGCTCCAAAATAGCCTATTACAACAACAATGAGTAAGCCAATCAAATAAATAAAAAGCTGGCCGAAGGATATTTTTTCCAATTTTTTCCCTGAAAGGCAGGCAATAATCAATACAGCAAAAAGGGCTGCGGTCAATATCAACTTCCATCGAATGGGAACAATCCAGGCCCCTCCCAAAAAATGCTGCCAGTCACCGTACCCCAAAAAAGCAGTGGGTATCACAGAAATCAAGGCCAACCCGATACAATGGCGAGCAGTCTGAGTCATGGATTTTTTTTGAAGTATCCATGCAATAAATCCGAAAATAAAAGCCCCGACTACCATTCCGATGGTCAAATGGACAAAAGCGGGGTGAAGCGGATGATGATAGCCGAATTCAGCCAAAATACTGTAGATGTATTGAAACATGAGGATAGCTTTTTAAAGTACAGGTCATGAACCTTCAAGATAGTCATCATTTAACACTCTGGGTACAACCTTAAGTGTTTCCATATCCGGAGGTTTAAATTTGAACACAAGGGAAACAAAGACCGAGATAATGCGAAAAGTCACTCCCCAGAGAATTTCTTTTCCTGTTTGAGTTTTAAGAATAAAACATGGAAAATCTTCAAAGTCCCGGTTTAATGTTTTTTTGATCCGAGGAGGGTAAGAAATGCGGAATCGGGCGTAGTTATCTGCGTTTAATAAAGAACGAAGAGATACAATGATGATTTTATCCACTTCCCTGTTGGGATAAAAGCGTTTTTGGAAACTTCCCCATCCTACCATGGGATATATTTCCTTTTTGAACATTCGAAGACGATGACAAGGCATAGGTCCAAGAAAATCTACCGATAAGGGGTTCAAGCGCATTTCCTCGAAACTTTCACGGATACTGGTAGCCATCATCAGCGAAAGCCAGCGGGCCTCCGATGGCCTTTTCTTTTTCCAAAACGTCCAATAAGGCCACCTGGATAAGGGAAGCCCTGGAAAAGCCATAAATTTTGACAGATAATGATCTAAATTCGGGTCAATAGCTCCTCCGGGAAAGCACAAATCTCCACCCTGCTTTACCTGTCTGGATCTTTTGTTGAGAATAATAGAAGGCTCAGCGAATAGACCGTTTTGCGAATAATT
>SKZT01000331.1 GCA_007127235.1 Desulfobacteraceae bacterium | reverse complement strand
ATAAAACAGAGCAGAACAATATAAAGGAGTGTTAAGGTCGGATTCTGAAAGGTTAAAAGCCGAAAGGCTCAAAAAAGGGTGATCCGTAGGGCAAGCCACCAGGGGATCCAGACAGGAAAGCAAATGCCCCATATCCCTGTAGCGGTAAATAAGTGAATCCGCACGGGCCTGGAGCAAGGCCTGGTCTTCAGTGCAAACCCCTTCGGCTCTGAACTCTCCCGGAGATGCCCACTCAAAACCTTTGAAAAAGTAATTCCAGTCAGATGAAACCGAGTCCGGATTTTTTTTCCATTCCCTGTATCGATCATCTATATAATCGGCATTAAACGTCTCGGAAATAGTCATTTTTTCCCTATGATGATTATAGTTGCTGAAAGTTGAACACTCACTTTGGATTTGCATGTAGATTAATAGAAACCGACCCTGAATGTCAACCGGCGAATCTGAACCTAAAGCGATTGTCAATAAAAACACTTACTGATATTAAAATGGAGTGCGAAAGCTGTGCTTTCGCAACCGATGCAAAAGCACAGCTTTTGCACGCCATCTTTTTAATCAAAGCAGGAATTGGAGGAATACCTTGAACAAAAACAGAGAAAATATATCGCAGCCTTCATTTGCGCCTGCGGCAATGGCCACAGGCATCGGAAGTCTCCCCTTTACCGATTTGAACCAGGCCATGGAACTTATAAAAAAATATTTGCCGGAAATCCCCCATTGGCCCCAACTACCCAGGCGGGGAAAAATAGAGCATTTTGTTCATCAGTATCTCCAGCCCTTGATTAGCTGCGGCATGCTGATGCCCATAGGCGACTCCTGGAGATTTGATACTTCAGATGAGTCCTGTGCCGCCTGTATGACTGATTTTTACACCTTATGCCTACCTGCCGAAGACAATGATCCCGATTGTATGCAATCATTTCTTCCCCCTTCGGAGGCCGCCCCCGGTTTTCATGCCTTTATCTCTGAAATCCAAAAAGGAACTTTTGAAAACGCCGTCTACATCAAAGGCCAGATTGCCGGACCCCTGAGTTTGTCTTTGGAATTAAAAGACCAAAATGGGCGGCCGGCTTATTACCAGGATGACCTTCGTGATATGCTGGTGAGAACCTTGGCGCTCAATGCCCGAAGCCAGGCAGCGACCATGGCTGCCACCAATTTAACTCCTATCATTTTCGTTGACGATCCGGCCGTCAAGGCATTCGGTTCCCGTTTGCACCTGGCCTTGAACCGGGAAACCATTATTGAAGATCTAAATACCATATTTACAGCCATACAACAGGAAGGTGCAATTACAGGGGTGCATTCATGTGAGGCTGTGGACTGGTCTTTACTGCTGGAAACCAAAGTAGAGATTCTCAGTCTGGATGCTTATCGGTTCGGTGATTCCCTCAAAGCTTATGCTAAACCTCTTCGCCGCTTTATCGAAAACGGTGGTGTGGTGGCCTGGGGAATTGTACCAACGCTGGATGACCCCTTTGCAGAATCTGTCGATTCTTTGGAACAGCGTTTGGAAACTCTCTGGGATACACTTTTCGAAGCAGGGCCGGACAGATCCGTGGTGCTCAAACAAAGCATGATTACCCCAGCCTGCGGTGCCGGCCTGCTTACCGAAGCACAGGCCGAACAAATATATCAATTGACAGCAAACCTGGCAAATCGCCTTTCTAATAACCCAAAGCTTAAAACTTAAATTTGACATCCAAATAATTTTAATTCATACTATCACAAATGACAATATATCAATTGTGCTAATCAATAAACGACAAAATTTCAGGAGGTAGAAAAATGGCCAGTATAGCCGGGATGGTTTCCCAACATGGAAAAATCGATGCCGACGGAGCTCAGATAGTCGGCAAAATGCTCAAGGACATGCGCCACAGGGGCCCGGATAATTCGAGTATTCGTTCGATCCCTGATTATCGTGGAGCAGTGGGGGTAAATGAAATTAACCTTTCTCCGGAACGAACCATTTGTGGAAGCTTTGAAGAAGCACCTTATGTTTTGCTCGACGGTAAAATTTTTAACGACCGGGATGATGCAAACCAGAGAGATCTGGATCTGTTTATGGATTTGTATCAAAAATATGACCGGGATTGTTTTTCCCGCATAGATGGCAGTTTTGTATGCGCGATTGTTGAAAAAGATGATGAAGTCATTTTGGCAAGGGATGGTGTCGGGGCCAGACCCCTTTTTTACGGATGGAAAGGGGAAGTCTTTTTTTTCAGCAGCGAAATGAAAGGATTAAAAGATCACGTTCAGTTTGATATTCACGAACTTCCCCCGGGATATATGTACAGTTCTTATAAGGGATTAAAAAAATATGAAACGTTTAACCCGGATGTACCCGATCCGGGTGACGATGTTCAAGCGGCTGCGAAAATATTGCGAGAGTTGATGATTGATGCTGTGAAAAAGCGGATGGACGATGCACATGCCATATCTCTGAGTGGTGGTTTGGACAGTTCGATTATCGCAGCCATCGCCAAAAATTTCAATCCTAACATCAAGCTCTTTACCGGCACTGTTCAGCGAGCCAAAGGTCCGGACCTTGAAAACGCCAAATTGATGGCCGACTTTTTGGGTCTGGAACATTTTGTTTATGAAATAACCGATGATGATATCGAAGACATTATTCCCAGAGCTATCTGGTATCTGGAAAGCTTTGATGAAGACTGTGTTTCCGGTATTCTTTCCAATTATTATGTGTCCAGGAAGGTCAAAGAATACAGCAATGCCGTTCTGGTTGGAGAAGGGGCCGATGAACTGTTCGGAGGCTACCGATTGGTGTTGAAAAATCCCAAAGTCAAAAGTCCTGAACAGCGGGAGCGTCTGGCCAAAAAATTACTGGATATTGCCTATAATACGGCATTAAGAAGGATGGATCGAAGCTGGATGGCCAACAGCGTGGTTTATAAGACACCCTTTCTGGATTCCCGTGTGGTTGCCTTTGCCGCAAAAATTCCCATGAAATGGAAAATTTATGGGGAAAAACAGATTGAAAAATATGTATTAAGAGAGGCTTTCCGGGATATGCTTCCGGAAAAAATCGCCAATCGGGAAAAACTACGGTTTGCCATGGGGACCGGAATGGATGATGTCATGGATGAGATTGTCGCGCAAAAAATCGATCCTGAGGAGATTACCAGACGCCCCAAAGCTGCCTATGGACTCCGTTTTGCCTCTTTCAAAGAGCTGTATTACTATGATGAATTTTTAAAGCTTTTTCCTCCCGCATATGAAAAACAGACTATACGGTGGGATCCTTTCAAATAAACCGGTATATGGTTTTATGCAGAAGGCTATTTATGGCTTCAACGATGCGTTGCGGTTTTTTTGCGTGAACTGTTTCACGCCACGCTCGCAGCGAAACCGCAACGCTCGCAACACTAATTTACAACCCTGCCGTTCCTGGTAAAAGTCAATGAGTCTGGAGTGCGAAAGTTTTACTTTCGCCTGACCGGCTGCCAGGCGGTTCACCGAAAAACAGATGTGTCAACCAGACGATGAGGTTCATTTTTTTACAAATCTGGTCACCCATACGCCTTTGTGCGAATGAATTCGCACCTACAAGTAATCCCCAATCCGATGAAAATATGTTGAAATTTTATTTTTTTCTCCTAAATCCTTAAAAATAATTGACACATTCTTATATACTTCTCTATAAGTTATCATTTTTATGAAATAAATGTTTTTTAGCGTTTTTTGGAAGTCACAAAGAGAATGATAGGGAGATGAAAAAATGATCAGCAATGACATGAAAACCGCCTCTATGGAAAAATTGATGAATATAATCGGCAATTACGGCAATAAGCTGTCTTTGGAAGATATATCCACAGAAGACGTTGAAAAAGCAATGCTCAAAGTGGCTGATATCAAAGTCAAAGAAAAAGGCACTGTATCTTTACCAATTAAATATATTTTATATAACCTGGAAAATTTCCGCCCCGAAGTTCGGTCTGTATTTGAAAATAAAGTCTTTGATATCTGGTATGGCGCTTATCAAACAATGGAACGGAAAGAGACCGCCGATATGCAAGAGTCGGAACAGGTCACCGAAGCGCCTGTTGTGGAGAAACAACCTGAACCGTTTGTGGAAAAGGAAGCCGAAGCGCCTGTTGTGGAGAAACAACCTGAACCGTTTGTGGAAAAGGAAGCCGAAGCGCCTGTTGTGGAGAAAGAACCTGAACCGGATATGGAAAAGGAAGCCGAAGCACCCGTTATAGAGAAAGAATCCGAACCGGTTGTAGAAGAAAAAATGGAAGAGCCTGTCGCGGCAATAGAACCCGAAAGAGGGGAGAAAACTGAAAAACCCTCTATAGCGGCGGATACATTTCAGCCAAGGCGAAAACGGGATTGGTTTGATTTGCTTTTGGATGCATCAGCGGCTTTGATGCGGTTTTTTATGCGAATCAAAATAAGAAAGCGTTAAGACAAAAGTGATAACTCAAAGGCAGCGCTCTCTTTTAAATATGAGAGAGGATTTGAATTTGTGAATAATATGGTTGGAGACTTTTCCCCATGGAATTTTTAAACTGGAGTATCGCTGCACTCCTCATGGCCTTGGGGTTTATCGCTGTCGGGCATATCCTGTTGAATAAAAATGATCCCCGGTCCGCCTGGGGGTGGATTTTTTTATGCCTTTTTTTCCCCCTTCTTGGTCCATTGATTTATTTTGTGTTCGGGATCAATCGGGTTCGGATAAGGGCGAGAAAACTGGGAATAAGAACTCCTTTTCGATTGGACGAAGGTTTTGGAAGACTTCCGGAAGACTTTCAAAATGTTATTCCCTGCACGGCTGTTCCCTCAGCCTATCAAGATATCGCAAGAATTTCCGATGCAGTAACCCGTCTTCCGCTGGTGTCCGGAAACCATATTGAAATTCTTCATAATGGTGAGGAAGCATTTCCGGCTATGCTGGATGCTATCCATGGTGCTGAACATTCTCTTTTGTTGGTAACATATATTTTTGAAACCAACGCCTCCGGTAAAAAATTTATTGATGCCCTGGTTAGAGCAAAAAACCGGGGTGTTGATGTACGGGTGCTTATCGATGGGGTAGGGGAACTGTACTCGATTCCGCGAGCCGGAACGCTCCTGAAAAGACAGGGAGTGAACATAGCCCGTTTTATTCCCCCAAAAATTAAACCGCCTGAATTTTCAATTAATCTCAGAAATCACAGAAAATTATTAGTAGCCGATGGTCGTCTGGGGTTCACGGGCGGTATGAATATAGGCGGTCGCCATTTGGCAGACAACCTGCAAAATCCCAGCCGTGTCATAGATATGCACTTCAAGGTCAAAGGTCCTGTTGTGGCACAAATGGAAGAAGCCTTTCTGGATGATTGGGGATTTGCCACCGGAAATTATACTGATCCGACACCCGGACCCCATGAAAAGGAAGGGGATGCCATTTGCAGGACAATTATTGATGGTCCCAATGAAGATCCTGAAAAGTTGACATTCATACTCACCGGAGCTATTGCATCGGCCAGAAAATCCGTACTGATCATGACCCCCTACTTTTTACCCTCCAGGGAAATAATCTCCGCACTTCAAATCACCGCACTAAGGGGGGTGGAAGTTGTCTTGGTTTTGCCCGGAAAAAACAATCTTCCTTTTATGAGATGGGCTGCCAGTAATTTTCTTTGGAAGCTTACCCAATGGGGAGTAAAAATATTTTTTCAGCCACCACCCTTTGTGCACTCGAAACTCCTGGTGGTTGATGATTACTACACACAAATCGGATCAGCCAACATTGACCCCAGGAGTTTGCGCCTCAATTTTGAACTCAATATCGAAATTTTCGATGAAACCCTTGCCGTCGAGGTTGCCGCGCATATCAGAAAATGTATAAAACGGGCTGAAGAACTCACACTGCTGGACCTGGAACGACGAAATTTCGCAATCAAGCTGCGAGATGCTTTCGCATGGCTTTTTTCACCCTATCTCTGAATTGGCTTCTAAAAAGGAATATAGGTGGCTTCTTCATTTCGGTTTTTGCTGTGAAATCGCCGGCTCATGTTTTCCCTGAAAAGACGGGATTTCAAATTTATTACTTTACAACCATATTTAATGTTTTTCTCAACTAAATCCGGACAGTTACGAAGGCTGGTTTTTAATTTGACACCATTGGAAGTAACTTTTCGAAGAAAGTTGATTTCTTTTCCGATCACCCTGGCTTCTTTAAGCCTGACTGCATCCAGAAAAGCTTTCCGCGTCGGTTTGCAGTCCGAATAAGTAACCACCTTTCCCATATGATACAGCGTGTGACCGTCGCTTCCGCCGGTTATGGCCTTGTTTAAATTTAAACCTAACAGAGCGGATTTTAAATTCCACTTTTTTACATTTTCAGAATTGATGGCCTCGATTCCGTCACACATATGAAGAAGCATGTCCAATCGGTCTTTTGGAAACTGGTAGCTGCAGATACCTGTATACATGGCAGAATAAGGATGGGGAAAAACCACCACCGACCTGTATTTACGGGCACGCTGGATGATTTCTTCCATCATCAGGCCGCTGGAACTCATCAGATCATGCCCCATAAAAGGTTTAATTTCGTTTTTATAGAATTTTTTAAGCCCGGCAATGCTGTAAAAATAAACAAGAAGATGGGCTCCTTCAGCAGAAGTCACTTCAATACCGGGAATGGAGAGAACATCTTTTTCAGCAGCGATTTCAACCGCTCCCTGAATTTCATTATGGTCTGTAATTGCCACACCAATGCCAAGCTCTCTGGCTCTGTCGGCCACCACCTTAACACTGTTTAATCCATCCGAATAATGGGTATGAAAATGAAGATCTACTACTGTGAAACTGCTTGTAAGCATTTTTAAATCAGGTTTTTCGAACTGAACTCGACTGAAGTTATCCATGTATTTCCCATTTTCTAAAATTAATAAAGGATATATTAAATTTTAATTATAAAAAAATAATTCCTAAATATATATTTGCAAATGATACGATTTTATTTTAAGTAAACAGATCATCTTATACACGAAAAAGTTGATAAAATAAAGGAATAATATAATTATTTTCAAATAAGGGAAATGGCATGATTGAAAAGATAAAAGCCCTGGTATTCGAAAAGGACATATGTGTATTGGCGACTGTTTCGAAAAAAAGACCCCATTGTTCACTGATGGCTTATGTGGCCGATGAAAATGCTGAGAAGTTTTACATGACCACATCAAAATTGACAAAAAAATATACCAATATTGAAAACAATCCAAATGTAAGTCTTCTGGTCGATTCGCGCGAAAAACAAAACAGAAGCCAAGCACAGGCGCTCACGGTTTCAGGTGTATGTGAAACCATATCGCCGGATGATTCCCAAAAAGCGACCCTGAAAAAAATGTTATTGGAAAAGCATCCGCACCTGGAAACCATTTTGGAAAAGCCTGATTCAGAGATTCTATGTGTCAGAGTAGAATCCTATCTGTTTCTTGATGGTCTTACGGATGCGTATTTTATAGAAATATAGCTTTCCAGAAAATGTTTTTGGCGGCGTTATCGGTCGGAGATATACGAAAAAGTATAATCTCCTCCCTCTAGCCTTGCCAAAATCATTTTCTGAAAAGCTATAGAATAAAACCTACTGAGCATCCCTAATGGCGACTTCATCGAAGGTTTTTATTTCGTATAAAATTCTAGTGGCAGCATCGATAATTTCCATCGCTAATGCAGCTCCGGTGCCCTCTCCAAGCCTGAAACCCAAATCCAGTAAAGGCTTCAGTTCCAGATGGTCTAACATGTAACGGTGGCCTGCTTCAACTGAATTGTGCCCGGCAAAAAGGTAATTTCTTGCCTTCGATGAAATCTCACAGGCGATCAGAGCCCCGGCTGTTGAAATGAGACCGTCACAGATCACCGGAATTGATCGGGCTGCAGCACCGATTACCAGACCGGCAAGACCTCCGATTTCGTAACCACCTACTTTGGCGAGAACATCCAGGGGGTCAAACCTATCGGGCCGGTTGACCTCAATGCCTTTTTCAATGGCTTTGATTTTTCGTTCCAGCCCAAAATCGTCTATTCCGGTTCCTCTTCCTGCCAGGCGTGAGACAGGGATCCCTGAATAAACCGCAATGATTGCTGTGGAGGGGGAGGTGTTTCCGATACCCATGTCACCGGTTCCCAGTATATCCACAGGGCCGTCGCGAAAAAGTTCTTCGACGATTTCTATCCCCGCTTCTATGCTTCTGATGGCTTCTTCACCTGTCATAGCAGGGCCTTTAGTAAAGTTGCGGGTTCCTTTCCGGACTTTCTTTGCTAAGATGGGGATATCGGCTTCAAAATCGTGATTGACTCCGAGATCTGCCACCTGGACTGAAGCACCGGCGTGCCTGGCAAGCACATTGATGGATGCGCCGTCATTGATAAAATTATAGACCATTTGCGGGGTGACTTCAGAGGGAAAAAGGCTGACCCCTTCTTCGCAAATACCGTGATCTCCCGCACAAATCACCACGGTTTTTGTTTTTAACCGGACATCCTGAGTTGCAAAAATTCCCGCCAGCCTGGCACCTACATCTTCAAGCAAACCAAGACTTCCGGCAGGACGCGCCTGCTGACGAAGTCTTTCTCTGGCAGCTTCGTAAGATTTTGTGTCTGGATCTTTAATACGCTTTATGGTTTCTTGTAATAAATTCATCTTTTTTTAATATCTCCATTAAGTAAAGAACCCGAATTAAAATTTTTCAAAAGTTTTGCGAAACTCAAGGTCCGCTAATGCTGTACTTTGCCAAAGAATGCAAAAGCACAGCTTTTGCACTCCGTATTTTACGATGTCCTAATTTTTTTACACATCTTTTAAATGAAGATTTGCAGGGGATTGCTCGAAAACCTGATAAAACTTTTCCACAGATGCTTCCAGCGTCTCAAACTCAGGTGATTTATGGATAAAAGTGATATCTTTGCCCTTTTTTTCCAGAATACTCAGGATGTAGTTCATCGTATAAAAGCGAATATCCTTTGCTGGTTGAAACGTACGGCCGGCATCTTTCGAGCAATTGGCATCGGTAACGATCCCTGCCTCGATCATTTCCCGAAGAACATGCCGGACAAATTGAAAAGGAATCCCAAGCTTTTCGGAAATCTGGGTTTCTGTCAAGGGGGGATTAGCCTTGGAAAAATTTTTGGTTAAAAGCTGAGCAACAGCCAGATAAAGCACCTTTTTTTGAGCGTAGCTGATGGTTTGAATATCGGGTTCAAACTCGTATTGGTCAACATTTTCAAAGGCGTAACTGAATTCAGCCCCGAAAAGAACAATCACCCAACTGACCTGTAACCAGACCATAAACAATGGTATTGCCGCAAAGCTTCCGTAAATGACATTATACTGAGCTACACCTACCTGGAAGTTAATGTAAATCCACTGGGCCAACTGAAAAATAGTCCCCGCTAAAAGTCCGCCTGCTACGGCGGACAGGATTTTAACATCGGTGTATGGAATTGACTTGTAAATGTAGCTAAGAATGATCCAGATCAGCGCGTATGGAAGCAATTGTAAAAGCGCAAAAATCAACGGACTGAAAATTCCAAGCAGTTCCACAGTGTCCATAATGGTTTGTACTTGTACCGTGATAAATAAAGATATACTACTGTGCAAAATGATTACCACAGGGCAGATAAGTATGAAAGCAAAGTAATCATTGAATTTTCTTCCGATTTTTCTGGCTTTTTCCACTTTCCAAATCTGGTTTAAACTAATTTCCATATGAGCCAATACTCTGATTACTGTCCAAAACAACACCAATAAGCCGATTCCGGCAATAACACCCCCCCTGGTTTTTTCCAAAAGGTCCTGAGCAAATGTGATAATTCTTGCCATGGATTCCTGCTGAATGAAAAAATGTTCCATCAAAACTCTCTCAAGAACCGGATCAAAACCGAACCCTTTGGCAACACCAAATGCCATGGCCAAAACCGGCACAATGGACAGAAACGTATAAAAAGTGAGAGCAGATGCTCTCAAAAAGCATTTGTCTTTTTGAAATCCTCTGATTGTTAACACAAATATTCTTAAAACGCGAAGCAAGGTACCTTTTACCCCGGAAAGATTCTCTCGAGGGATTTGCCAGACCCCGGTTTTTAAAAATTCCCAAATTTCAAGCTGTTTCGATTTTATCTTTTCCATCTTGTGGTTCATATAAATTCCTCATTTCTGGTATCATAAAGGTACCAGGGGCAAACTTAAAACTTAAAACTTAAAACTTAAAACTTAAAACTTAAAACTTAAAACTTAAAACTTAAAACTAAATACTTAATACTTTACCTGAAAAATCGTTCTGTGTTAATGAGTGTTTTTTATTATTATAAATTTAGATGTCAATGAGGTGAAAAGAATATGAACATTGAGCGTGAACAGATTGAATTTGATGTGCTTTTCGTGGGGGGAGGGCCTGCATGTCTGGCAGGTGCCATTAGGTTGATGCAACTGGCTCGTGAAAAAGGAATTGAAATTGAAGCGGCGGTTATCGAAAAAGGTTCTGAAATAGGGTCTCATGCACTTTCCGGTGCGGTGATGAATCCTGTTGCATTGGCTGAACTGATTCCTGACTATGCTCAACAGGGGTGCCCTCTGGAAAAGGTTGTCAGAAATGACGAATTTTATTTTCTGACCGGAAACAAAGCACTGAGAATTCCTGTCACCCCGAAATATATGCACAATAAGGGGTTTTATATTGTCAGTCTGTCAAAATTGACTCGATGGATGGGACAGTTGGCAGAGGACATGGGGGTTAATGTGTTTACAGGTTTTGCCGGAAAGGAAGTTCTTTTCGATTCCTCACAAAAACAGGTTGTCGGAGTCCGGACCGATGACAAGGGCTTGGATAGGGAAGGCAACCCCAAGGCCAATTTTGAGCCAGGCATTGATATTAGGGCCAAGGTGACTGTTTTTGGGGAAGGTGCTCGGGGAAGCCTGATAAAACAATTGTCGGAAAAAATTCCCATTTTTGAAAATAAAATGCCCCAGGTGTTTGAAACCGGAATTAAAGAGGTAATTCAACTTTCCGGGGACAGCTATTTCAACACCAGCCGGGGAAATGACATTCACACCTTGGGATATCCGATTGGCCTCAATACTCCCGGGGGAGGATTTATCTATGAGATGCAGGATAACCGGGTAACCGTGGGCTACCTGGTCGGTCTTGCATATGAAGATCCGGCTTTGGACCTTTATGACACGTTCATGCAATTTAAGCTGCATCCCTTTGTTTCTGATATCATAAAGGGGGGAAAAGTCATTGAATCAGGTGCCAGAACTGTTTCTACCGGGGGATATTACACCATTCCAAAGCTTTCAGTTGATGGAGCCGTTTTTGTCGGGGGTTCGGCCGGTATGCAGCATGTGCCGGGGTTAAAAGGCATTCATACCTCGATGAAATCGGGCATGCTGGCTGCAGAAGCGATAATTGTGGCCCTGGAAAAAGACTGGTTCACCAAGGAATCTCTCCGGTTGTATCAGGATCTTTTCAGGGACAGTTGGCTCAGGGAAGAAATTTATGAGGGAAGGAATTTTTCTCAGGCTTTGGCCAAGAAAATGCCATTGAAAATGATCTATCTGGGCGCGCAGTATGTCACCGGGGGCGAAGGTCTTCGAGACCCCATGCCCATCACTGAAGACTGCAAAATATTGCGCCCATGGAAAGATGCGGACTCAAATTCCACCGCAAGCCTTGACAGGAAAATTTATGACGGGCAGTTATATGTGGACAAACTCACCGGCGTTTATCTGTCGAAAACCATGCATCGGGAAGATCAGCCTTCCCATATTATCGTGCACGATACCGACTTGTGTATCCAAAAATGTTACCCAAAATTTAAAAGTCCCTGTACCCGATTTTGTCCTGGAAATGTTTATGAGATTGAAATGGACAAAGAAGGTTCCAGGCCACGGCTTAAGCTGAATCCGGCCAACTGCCTTCATTGTAAAACCTGCGACATCAAAGATCCTTTCAATAACATCACGTGGACCTGCCCCGAAGGTGGGGAAGGGCCGGGTTTTACCGTAGTATGATGTTAAGAAATCAAGGAAATGTTACCGAACAAAAACAACCCCTATATTTTGACCATGGAGGCTTCACATGTCGGACATATTACAGCAGGTTAAAGACAGAGACCCCCAGGAAAGAGAGTTTCATCAGGCGGTTGAAGAATTTCTAAATTCGGTTCAGCCGGTGTTGGAAATAAACCCCGAATATCGGCATGCAAAAATTCTGGAACGTCTGGTAGAGCCCGAACGTGTCATCGCATTTCGGGTCCCGTGGCTGGATGATCAGGGCCAGGTTCAAATCAATCGGGGAATTCGCGTGGAAATGAACAGTGCCATTGGACCCTACAAAGGCGGGCTTAGGTTTCATCCTTCTGTCAACCTCAGCATTTTAAAGTTTTTGGCATTTGAGCAGGTTTTTAAAAACGCATTGACCACTCTTCCCATGGGGGGCGGTAAAGGGGGCGCGGATTTTGACCCTAAAGGCAAGTCAGACAATGAAGTGATGCGTTTTTGCCAAAGCTATATGTGTGAACTTTTTCGCCATATCGGCCCAAACACCGATATTCCTGCCGGAGATATCGGTGTGGGAGCACGGGAAATCGGTTATCTGTTCGGAATGTACAAGAGATTGGCCAACGAGTTCACAGGAGTGCTTACCGGAAAGAGCCTCAATTGGGGGGGTAGTCTGATTCGTCCGCAAGCGACCGGTTTCGGGGTCGTATATTTTGCCAAGGAAATGCTTTTCACCAAGGAACAAAGCCTGAAAGACAAAGTTTGCCTGGTTTCGGGCGCGGGAAATGTGGCGCAGTTTACCACCCAAAAACTCATCGAGTTCGGTGCCAAAGTGGTGACCATGTCGGATTCATCAGGTTATATTTATGATGAAAACGGAATTGATGATGAAAAGCTGGCCTGGATAATGAGGCTGAAAAATGTTAGAAGAGGACGTATTAAAGAATACACCCAAAAATATCCTGAAGCTGTTTATACCCGTGTGGATTCGTCATCCGACCACCATCCCGTCTGGGACCACAAGGCCGATTGTGTTTTTCCCTGCGCCACCCAAAACGAGATCAATCAAAAAGACGCTGAAAACCTGGTCAAAAACCGGGTAATTATGGTAACCGAAGGGGCAAACATGCCGACTACCCTTGAAGGTATCAACGTGTTAATGGATGCCGGAATTCTCTTTGCCCCGGGTAAAGCGGCCAACGCAGGAGGCGTTTCTGTCTCGGGCCTGGAGATGACCCAGAACAGCATGCGTCTGTCATGGACCCGTCAGGAGGTCGATGACCGTTTGAATATCATCATGCAAAGCATTCACAAAACGTGCGTGGAAACAGCCGCACAGTTCGGTATGCCTGGAAATTATGTCATGGGTGCCAATATCGCCGGCTTTGTCAAGGTAGCCGAGGCCATGATGGATCAGGGAGTGGTTTGATTGAAAAAGATACCGTGGGTGATTGCCCATCGGGGAGCCAGTAAGCATGCACCGGAAAACACACGGCCGGCTTTTGACCTGGCGCTGTCTTACACCATTGATGGTCTTGAAACCGATGTTCAACTGACAAAAGATGGAATTCCTGTTTTATACCATGACCCTACATTGCTTAAGGTTATGAAAAAACGAAAGCGGGTTGCCGACGTAACTTACCGCCAGTTGTGCAAGTTGGATTTCGGGAAATGGTACAATCCGAAGTTTGGCAATGAGCCTGTGCTTACTCTGCGCGAAATGCTGGCCTCTTACAATCATCGAACCCGGCTTATGCTTGAAATCAAATCCCCAAAAGCCGATCATAGCTTTCAAAAATCATCCGAACTGACCTTAAAAGTGCTTCAAGAACTCCAAAAACCCGAGATAAAAAAATACCGTGATAAAATTTTTATCCTTTCTTTTGACCCGGCTGTATTGAAGTTGGCACATAAGACCATGCCGGAATTGAAATATGTACTAAATTTATCCGATAAAGCGTATGATTTAACGGGTTATATTTCAATTATATACAAGGATCCCTCAAAATTACACCATTTGTTCGCCCTGTGCGTATCGATAAAAAATTTATCTAAAAACCTGACTGGTTTTGCTCACAGGTATCATAAAAAAATGATGACCTATGTCTGCAACGATTCCCGTCAGGTCAGGCGAGCCATGGAGTGCAATGCGGATGTAATCATGACGGATGATCCGGGGTGGTTGACAAAGCATTTGAATGTAACTCGTTTGTGTAAAAAGGCTTGTGCTCAATTGTAGGTGCGAATTCATTCGCACAATGTGAACCCCGATTTTAACTATAGGCTTTAAAACCGTTTTCCCGGAAATAAAGTTGCTGGAAGGTTTTAAAGAATCTTCTGTGAATCCGTGCCGGATTTTGAGTGCGAATGAATTCGCACCTACAGAATATCGGATTTTACACAAACAGGTTACACTCAAAGCATTTGAGAGAGATGGCTGGAGATACTTTTCGCAAAATCATATCAATGTTCCGCTGCGAAAATAAAAGTTTTGTTCCGGCCGGATTTTTTTGCTCGATATAAAGCCGCATCAGCCTTGTTTAACAATTCTATCCCCGTGTGCGAATTGTGTGCTGAAAAAGAAGTTATCCCCACGCTCATGGTTATGGAAATTTTATTATCCTGGTACACCAGCTGCAACCCGGCCAGCTTACTTCTCAACCGGTCAATAATCCTGAATCCTTCCTCAATTGTGGTTCTTGTCAGAATAAAGGCGAATTCTTCACCTCCGTATCTTGCAACTATGTCGGATTCCCTGATATTCTGAGTAAAAAACCGGGCGATTTCTGTTAATACAAAGTCACCTGCCAAATGCCCCAGTCTGTCATTAACAGCCTTGAAATTGTCAATGTCTGCAAGAGCAAGCACGCTTGTATAGCCGTGCCGCTGGTTTAAAGCAAGTTGCTGGGCCAAAGCTTCCTTGAAGCTTTTGTAGTTTCGCAGATTGGTCAATCCGTCACGCGATGCCAGCAAGCTTAATTTATCTATCATTTCCTGCTGGTCCCTGATTTTTTTGAGCAATTCAAAAGACAGCCGGTACATTTCCTTCTTGGCATCTTCCAGAATCTGAACATAATCGAGATTATCATATTCAGCTAAATTGAAAAGTTGCAGGAGAGGTTCTACATGATTGCGGGCTTCTTTGACAATGCTGTCAATTTCCACTTGCTGAGCCATTTCAAAATTGCTTAAAATCTGGTTGACCATTGCCAGGTTTAAAGCCTTTTCTTCTTCGTAAAGTAAATCACATATTTGACAAGAAAGATGAATAATCCTTGCTCTGATCAGT
>SKZT01000161.1 GCA_007127235.1 Desulfobacteraceae bacterium | reverse complement strand
CGCGTGGGAAAACCTCTTTTATTGCGCAGGGTGGGAGGGACCTCAGGCGGAGGATCCGAGCTGACACCCTTTGGTAAAGCGCTGGTAAAAAAGTTTGAATCTCTACAATCTCTTGTGGAAAAAGAGGTTGATAATTTTTTTGATGAGCATTTCAATATCGAATTGGATCATCAATAGGTATCTCAACTTTTCAAGCCCAAGGATGTAGGCACATTTACGGTGATCCTGTCAGATAAGGACCTGAAGCAAAAACCGAGAGTTTGGTGAACAAGATCTATGTTTCAGGCATTTAATTTGTTATTTCATTGCATAATCCTTGACAACCCACAAAAAATAAAATAAGGATTCGCCTCGGATACAGATGATTGAAATCATCTTCAAAATAGCATTATAATTAGCGTGTGAGCGAAAAGCCCTTTATCTCTTATCTCCCTGGGGAAGGGTCAGGGTGTCGGGTTAAAAATATCCGGAAGTGACATTTTCGTCCAACCACTGCTATATAAAAAGGCCACGAAGGTCTCTATCTCTATATTTGGTAGAGTTACCTTTGCGGCCTTTTTTAGTTTTAACTAAATGATCGTGTTTTAGGCAAAATGCTGTTTTGGATAAACCCGGTGAAAAAAGGAGGTGGTTCAAAAAATAACACAAATAAGGTTGGGGAAGGCAGAACACTCCGCCCAGAGTCTTTTAACTGCCTTCCCCGAAAAAGCCCCTCTCTTGGTGAAAGGTTGCTTTTGCTCATTTTATACTGCGAAAAAACTGCATCTGTCAATAAGGGCAAAAATTAAGCCCTTTTAAACCTCACCAAATTGGGACACAACGAAAACATTCAAAGCGTTAAAGGAAAAAACAGATGCTGAAAATCATGAAATTGGGCATATATCTGGTTGCAGCTTTTCTGTATTTGTTTTCCAGTGCAGAAATGCTCCCAGCTGCCCAAACGGACTCGACAAAGGATGATAAAGTCTACAGGCTTGATGAGATTGTTGTCCATGGTCATCCGGTTCGGGACGAAGGACTTATCGTCACCCCTGATGTTACCGTCATTAATGTTGAAAAGTTTATAAGACCCGGCAGAATGGAAAACATCACGGACCTGTTGGGTGAAGTTTTAGGCATAACAGTATTGCATTCTTCGGTAACACCTGCTCAGAATGAAGGTGTTTTCATCAGGGGTATGGATCAAAGCCGTTTCCAGGTTTTTATGGATGGCCGGCCTATTCGGCTTCATGGCAGTCATGGTTATTTCAAAATGGATTGGACCACAATGCCCCTGACCATTGTGGAAACCATTGAAATTGTAAGAGGAAGCCATTCACTTCTTTTTCCGTACTCTCAGGGTGGGGTTGTCAATATCATCACCAAAAAAGGAATAAAAACAACAGAACTCAGGCCTCAAGGAAATGCAAGGCTTGGTTTAGGACCTTATGGTGATCGAAATTTAAGTGCCAGTGTAGAAGGTGGTTTCCTGGATACGGTTGGTTATGCTCTGGGGGCGGGACAAAGAAAAGGAGATGGGTTTCTCCGAGGCAATGACTATAGAACCGAAAATATTCATGCGCGCTTTTCATTGTTTCTTCCAAGGGGCGGAATGCTCACCTATGGTTTTGATTATGTGG
The DNA here is from genome assembly GCA_007127235.1 of Desulfobacteraceae bacterium. GTDB lineage: Bacteria > Desulfobacterota > Desulfobacteria > Desulfobacterales > SKZT01 > SKZT01. Next base: position 2,839 of record SKZT01000161.1, on the reverse strand, counting down.
ATACGGAAACCGGATATGCCGTGATTAACGATCCGGATGATCCCGCCTCTGATTATGATCCCAAGTATCCTGTTGTGCGTGCTGGTGAGGTGGATACGTTCAGCCATGATTTTGAGGGAAGAGCCTACCCTGGTGGTAGAAACCGTTGGGAGCGGGAAGTTACCGACCACAGTCTTTTACTGGATCAACCGCTTCCAGTGGGAACAATCCGGGCACAGGCCTATGAACAACGGTCTGAACGATACCGGTATCGTACCACACCCGATGGAATACAAGAACGTAACTTCAAGGATGAGTATACGGGTGGCGTGGCATTGAGTTATAGGGGGTTCAATCTGATTCCCAACCATTCAATTTCGATTGGGGGAGATTACCGGAATCAGGGAACATTCGACAATAAGGACTATTATAGGATAACAAGCTTTTTCATTCGTGATGTATGGAGCTTAACTGATTCCACCGTCTTGACATTCGGCACCCGATGGTATGAGTTCAAAAGTGACAGCTACAAAATGCTTCAACCGGGCCAAACCAGAGCCGATATGGAGCCAACCACCTATACCGAAAGGGTATGGGCTCCCAAGGCACGGCTGGATTATGAATATGACAATACCCTTTCACTTTATGCGTCCATAAGTCGCGAAAAGCGAATGCCTTGAATCTGAGATCTCTGGAGATGGGCCCAGGCTGGGTCCTACGAAGAATACAGACGAACAAATCCCAAATTCAAAACAGAAACATCTTGGACCTATGAAATTGGTGGCGTAAAAAGACTGTTATACAACTTAACTTTGGCAGCGGCAGTATTCTATACGGATTTCAGCGATTATCAACAGCATAATTATATCCCTGCCCAACCTGCGAACCAGATATATAATATCGATATGCGGTTATGGGGAGCTGAATTTCAGTTATCCAGAAGGTTAAGCGAAAAATTGAGTGGTTATATATCCTATACCTATTTGGATTGGGATGCTGACAGTCATCCTATGGATACCGAAGATACTCATTATCTTTTTCAAACACTTCCACAGCACCAGGGGGTTATTTCTCTAAATTACAGGCTTTGGGAGGACGGGCTGGTAAGTCTTAACGGGAAATATTTCGGTAGCCGCCTGAGTAAAAGAGAGGACCGGATGAGCAGCGTTTTCATCCTGGATGTGGGTGCTGAACATACCTTCTGGCTTCCGCATGATACTTCTTTTACAGTAAGAGGCTGGGTGAACAATGTAACCAACCAAGACTATCAGCTGCGCTACGGATACGATATGCCGGGTACTACCGCCGGAATATCGGGGACAATTAATTTCTAACCTTAACACATTAATGTTTAAAAAAGCGGACTTAAAATTTGAGTCCGCTTTTTTTTAATAAAATTATGAGTCTATTGTGGAGGTGATAAATGAAAAAGAAAACTCGCTCTATTGCGGTCATTACCATATTTTTTGTTTTCATGTCATTATTTTGGATATCCGCGGCCTTTGGGTGGGGACGAGGGCATTTTTATGTTATCGGCACCGGGCCTGCCGGTCCTCAAACAGCGACATTACAGGCCCTTGAAACCATTGCAAAAATGGATACTATCATCGCCTCAGAAAGACATTTAAAACTTTTTCAGGAATACATTGGTGATAAAACATCACCTTTTGATCCCTGGACCGGTTTTTGGGATTATAAGGGGAAACCCTTCAGAGAACTGAATGAAAAAGAAAAGAAAAAATTTCAAAAAGCACGCTTTCAAATAAGAGATGAACGTGTGGCACAAATTGAAAATATGTTGGCCCAGGGAAAAGATGTAGGTTTGCTCGATTCCGGCAACCCATGCCTTTTTGGTCCAAGCCATTGGTATATCGAGCAATTTAATCCAAACGATGTGATTGTCATTCCGGGGATGGGTGCTGATGCTGCTGCTATGGCAGCCTTGGGAAAAAGTACGATACCCTCCCATGATACCCGGTTTGTCATGCAAACAGCACCTTCCTTTTTAACTGGTCCCCAAGATGAAGATTGGAATATTCTTGAAGATCTTGCCAAATATCCAACCACCAAAATTCTTTATATGGCCTTGCGCGAACCTGAGACACTGTTTGCCGAACTCGGCAAAGTTTATCCTTCAGACATGCCATGCGCTGTCGTGTTCTGGGCCGGTTATCCGGATAAACAGTCGGTAGTAAAAGGAACAATAGCCAATATGGCCGAAAAGTTAACCCAATACAAGGAAACCTATATGGGACTTGTTTTTATTGGGAGATTTCTAGAGGGCAAACCATATGAAAGTGCTCAAAAAATGAGAAACTAAGACAAATACTGTGAAAAACTATACAGCTCTGGTGACCATCGTGTTGGAATAATTTTATGGTCAAAAAAGGTACAAATCATTCTAAAAAATGATTTAAGTGTGACCTGATTTACGTGGAAGTAAAATATCCGTGAGGCCGGAGTGCGAAAGTTGTACTTTCGCATAACCGGCTGAAAGCCGGTTTTGAGTAAAATCCCAATCCGATGGAAAAAATCTGTAGTGCGAATTGTTTCGCACAGCTGAGCCTCGCATACTAATGGGGTTCACTTTTGCGTATCTGGTCACAGATACGCCTCTGTGCGAATGAATTTGCACCTGCATGCAATCCATATCCTATGCCAGCAACTTGTAGGTGCGAATCGATTCGCACACCTGAGCCGCGCCTACTGCTGGTGTTCAATTATTGTATGAGCGGCTTCCCGCATAAGTCTAAATGTATTGTGATTTTGGCTTAAAGGTGCAAGATGAATAAAAAACAGGCAGAATTCAACAAAAACCCTGGAAGGGTGACATGTTAAAGCCGGGGGTTTCAACCCCCGG
>SKZT01000246.1 GCA_007127235.1 Desulfobacteraceae bacterium | reverse complement strand
ACGTTTTCATAATCGTCGGTGTGTTTGCTGTAGCAGATAATATTCTCATTTTGCACCGGATGAAAGATGAGATTATTCTGCTTTAACGCGGGGTTTTCCCTCCTGATTCGATTTACCCGGGCAATGTAGGGTTTTAGATTGCCTGGATCTTTTAGATCCCAATGATGTATTTCATATTTTTCCGAGTCCAGATACTCCTCACTGAAAGGTTCTTTAGGTTCGTTGGCGCAAAGTTCGAAGGCAGGCCCGTAAATACCGTAATTTGTGGAAAGGGTCGCCGCCAGGGTCAATCGTATTAAAAATGCCGGACGCCCGCCCATCTGAAGATATTCCGGAAGAATATCCGGAGTATTTGGCCACAGGTTTGGCCAGAAAAACTCCTTCGCCACTGTTTGGGTCAGCTCCTTGAAATACTGCTCGATTTCCCACTTCAGATTACGCCAGGTAAAGTAAGTGTATGACTGGGTGAAGCCTCCCTTTGCCAGCCGATACATGGTTTTTGGACGGGTGAAAGCCTCCGACAGAAAGATGATGTCCTGGTGTTCCTTTTTTATCTCACCAATAAGCCATTCCCAAAAAGGCAGAGGTTTGGTGTGAGGATTGTCAACCCGAAATATACGCACACCCTGCCTGATCCAGTAGCGGACAACCTCCAAAAGTTCAAGCCAGAGTGACTCGGCATCTTCCGTTTCAAAATCAAAGGGATAGATGTCCTGGTATTTTTTAGGGGGATTTTCTGCAAATTGGATAGAGCCGTCCGGACGAAGACGGAACCATTCCGGATGCTTTTTGACATACGGATGGTCGGGGCTGCATTGAAAAGCAATGTCAAGAGCAATTTCAATTTCATGCTTCCGGGCTTCTGAAATCAGGCGTTTAAAGTCCTCCAAAGTGCCCAGTTGGGGATGGATCGAACGATGCCCGCCTTCCTCCGAGCCGATAGCCCATGGACTCCCGGGATCGTCAGGACCCGCGGTTACCTGGTTGTTTTTACCCTTTCGGTTGGTTTTTCCAATGGGATGTATAGGCGGAAGATATAGCACATCAAAACCCATTTCGGAAATATAGGGAAGTCTGTCTATACAATCCTGGAAAGTTCCATGCTGGCCGGGCTTTTTGGCGCAGGACCTCGGAAACATCTCATACCATTGGCTGAAGCGGGCCCGGGGCCTCTCAACGTTTATTCGAGGACATCTGGGATATTCGGTTTTACACCGCTTATCCAGATAGAGCTCCATCAATCGTGTAAGGGTTTCGTCAACAGTAAAAGGGATACCTTCCTTTATCCATTTTTCTGAACCCAAATACAGAGCTTTATTTTCCAGTAAACCGGCATCCTGCGTATCGGCCCGGAGACCAGCCTCCTGAATCAGCAGTATTCCTTCCTTCAATTCTATCGAAATATCCAGGCCAGCCCGGGATTTTTTTTCAATTCCGTTTTTCCAGGTTTTAAAGCGATCGATCCACGCCTGCACGGTAAACTCATAAGCCCCCAATTGGCTCACCCTGAAAAACGCTTCCCAGCGATCATTAATCGTAAGTGTCATGGGCTTGGTTTCCCATTGGGGAGAACCTGTTTTACGGTAGAAAAGTTCAGCAGAAAGCAAATCGTGGCCGTCGGCAAAAATATCAGCCGTTACCGCAACCTTCTCACCTATGGCACGACGGGCCGCAAAACGGCCGCCATCGATTTCCGGGGACACATTTTCAATAATAACTCTTTTGTTTAGTTCATTCATAGATATAATTAATAAATATAGTATAAGTGTTTTTACATGGGTTTATGAGTCATTTTGTTGTGGATAATAATCGATTTCGTTTTAATATACCATACATTAAAGCAAGTACATATTAAATAAAAATACCTTAGCAATGCAGACAGATGAAATTTTCAAGCGGAAAAACACTAACCCATATCCATAAAACCGGATTGCAAAAGGTGTAATTTCGCCTAAAATGAAAACGGAGTGCGAAAGTTGTACTTTCGCCTAACCGGCTGCAAGCCGGTTCACCTGAAAAACAAATATGCCAAAAGGACCTTACATATGAATATACTTTTTGTTTCGGCGGAAAATGGAGCGCTTCCGGGTGGAAAAGTTGGCGGAATCGGCGATGTGGTTTTTCATCTGCCGCCGGCGCTGGCGAAATTGGGACATCAGATAGTCGTATTGACGCCTTCTCACGGTTTTCTTCACCAGTTGAATTCTGAAAACCCCAGGCCGGAAAATTTTGCTTTTTTGTTTCAGGGATACGAACACCAAGGGCAGTTGTATGAAATTTTTCCGGAAAAGCATGAACCGGGAGTACGCCATATGGTGATCGATCATCCACTGCTTGCATCTCCGGATCCGTTAACGGGCCAGTCCAGGATTTATACGGATGATCCTCCGGACACTCCTTTTGCAACAGATGCTACCCGTTTTGCACTGTTTTGCGCCGCGATTTCCGAATTGGTCATTGCCGGTCTGGCAGGTACTTTCCAATGTATTCACCTGCACGACTGGCATGCCGCGCTGATCGCTTTTCTGAGACAATTTTCTCTGCGGCACAAGGCGCTGCAATCCATTCCTACAGTTTACACCATCCACAATTTGGGAATTCAGGGAATAAGACCCTTAAGGGGGCATGCATCTTCACTGGAGGCCTGGTTTCCTGGTATGCCATACGACTGGGAGAAAGTTGCGGATCCTCGCTGGCACGACTGTGTCAATACCATGGCGGTGGGAATACGCTTATCCGACAAGGTGAATACTGTATCGCCATCTTATGCGCTTGAAATCCGGGAATCCAGCCGCAGACCCGTATTTTACGGTGGAGAGGGTCTGGAGTTGGATCTGAAACAAGCAAGCAGTGAGAAACGTTTAGTGGGAATACTCAATGGTTGCAATTATGATGAATCTTTAAAAAGCCCTGAGCAGGATTATCTTGAAATGCTGTCCATATTTAAGGCGGCGGTGCAGAAATGGGCGGGAATAAAAAGAAATTTGGATACCGCCCATTTTATAGCATACACCCGGTTGCTGGAGTTGGAGAAACGGAGCAAAGCACCGGAAATTGTCCTGAGTTTTGTGGGAAGGGTCGTTGATCAAAAACTGCTTATATTGTTGGCTGCCGGTTCGGATGGTAAATCCGGCCTGGAAGCCGTTCTTGATTTTCTAAAGACAAGGGGCTGCTTGTTTATACTTGGCAGCGGTGATTCTGATTTTGAAGGCAATTTGATTAGAATGAGTTCAATGCATGAAAATCTAATTTTCCTGAACGGTTATTCAGACCCATGTGCCGACATACTTTACTCATCCGGAGATCTTTTTCTCATGCCCAGCAGCTATGAGCCTTGTGGAATCAGCCAGCTTCTGGCCATGCGGGAAGGCCAGCCTTGCGTGGTTCACCGGGTAGGAGGATTGAAAGATACTGTCAGGCATGGTGAAAACGGTTTTTCCTTTGAAGGCAAAACCTTGGAACAACAAGTGGATAATTTTGTCAAAACCACAACCAAGGCAATCTCCTTAAAGCTGTCCGGTTCAGACCAATGGGCACGCATTTGCCGGAACGCGTCCAAAACCCGCTTCACTTGGAAACAATCAGCGGAGCAGTATGTAAGTAACCTGTATTCCTGAGTTTTTGGAAAAACGTGGGTTACAATCAGAAAAAGGCTCCTGTCGTTTATTACCGCAAAATACAGCATTGAATGTATTTTCTACTTTGCATAAACGTATTAAGATCCAATGGAGTGCAAAAGCTGTGCTTTTGCGGGTTACGCAAAAGCACAGCTTTTGCACTCCTTATTAAAATTCGAAAAATAAAAAAATGGGAAGGAGCTGGTGGTTGTGAAAAGGTGCGAGGTTTTAAAAATATCGAGTGATGCTTTCCAGGCGGTGATTTTTGATCTGGATGGTGTGGTAACAGATACTGCCGGGCTTCATTGTGCGTCATGGAAAAAAATGTTTGATTCCTTTTTGGAAAAAAAAGGACGTCATGAAAATAAGTCTTTTGCTTCATTCGACGAAAAATCGGATTATCTGGAGCATGTGGACGGAAAACCCCGGTATGAAGGTGTGGCTGATTTTCTGGCCTCCAGAAATATTCAAATTCCCCAGGGTAATATTGAAGACTCCCCGGAAAAGGAGACCATTTATGGTTTGGGAAACCGAAAAAATGAGATCTTCACAGAAATGCTGGATGCAGGAGAGGTAAAAGTTTTCGATTCTACCATCACTTTGATTAAAAAGCTTCGGCGAAACAATGTGAAAACAGCCATCATTTCTTCCAGCAAAAATTGCCGAAAAGTTCTTGAGGCAGCCGGTATTTCAGATCTTTTCGATGCCAGAGTCGACGGCATCGATTCGGAAGAACTGGGGCTTAAAGGGAAACCGGAACCGGACATTTTTATTCATGCGGCCAAAGAGTTATCTGTGGAACCTGAAAAGGCGGTGGTGGTGGAAGACGCCCAGTCCGGGGT
>SKZT01000187.1 GCA_007127235.1 Desulfobacteraceae bacterium | reverse complement strand
ATGTTCAATGTTCAATGTTCAATGTTCAATGTTCAATGTTCAGGGTTCAGCACTCTATATCCCCAGTTCGTTTAAACTGAAAATAGCCAAAAGCATGGAAACAACCATGACGCCGATAACCAGGCCCATCACCAGGATAACCAGGGGTTCAAATATCGCGGTGAAGGATTTGATGGCCGCTTTGAGGTCTTTGTCATACATATCTCCCACCTTCTCCAGCATTTCGGACATTTTTCCGGATTCTTCCCCTACCCCCAGCATGTTTACGGCAAGCGATGGAAAAACCTGTTGTCTTTCCAAAGAAGTTGAAAGCATCCGTCCTTGCTTGAGATCGTTATAGACCCGGTCAAGAGAAAGCTTAAGTGAATTATTGACAACCACTCCCTTTACGATATTCATGGCCGCAAGAATTGAAACTCCGCTGTTTAAAAGCGTTCCCAGGGTCTTTGAGAAACGGGCGATTTCCACTTTAAGCAAAATAGGCCCCACCATGGGCAATTTCAGCTTTAATCGATCCCACCAATCTTTACCCTTTGGAGTGGATACGAAATATTTGAAAGAAAAGATTCCAAGGCCGATCCCAAGGAAAATAAGCCACCACCTGGATTGCAAAAAATTGCCGGCTGTCAGCATGAACTGAGTCGCCATGGGCAATTCAACTCCCATATCCGAAAAAATAACCGCAAATTTTGGCACTACTACTGTGAGCATGACCAATATGGAAGCAAAAGCGGTCAGGCCCAGAATTACCGGATAAATCATGGAAGAAACAAGATAATCCTTAAGCTCCTGGATCTCTGTAAGAAAACCGGCTACACGTTTCAAAACCAAGTCCAGAATTCCTCCGGATTCTCCTGCCCGCACCATATTGACAAAAACAGGCGGAAACACTGAAGGATGTTTTTCCAGAGCCTGTTGCAAGGAGCTCCCCTCCCTGATCTGGGCGTGGATATCATTGATAACCTTGACAAAGGATTTGTTTTCGGTCAGCTCACTTAAAATAAGCAAGCCTTTATTGAGAGTTATGCCTGCCGTGAGCATTGTCGATAGATGATCCGAAAACTTAATCAGGTCTTTGGTCTTGACTTTACGTCCAAAACTTAATCTTAACGCCGCCATTCTGGAAAATGTTTTTTTCAGGCTGGCTTCAGTACCGTTTCTTTCGAGTTTTTCAAGCTTTGAGAACTTGTCGGACTCGCCCCCCAAAGAAACCGACAGGGGGATCAGCCCCTGAGCGTGAATTCTTGCCACAGCCATTTTTTCATTTTCAGCAAAAATTTTCCCCTGACGCATTTTGCCATCAGATGTAGCCGCTTTATATTGAAACTCCTTGGCCATAAAATTTCCATGGAACCTTTAACGTTGAACTCAAAACTCAAAACCTTGAACCTTGAACATTAACCTAACCATCATCACCAACCCCCGGGTTTTCACCTTTCCGCTCCTGTTCAAGGCTTTGCTCATAGATAGCCAATCGCTGAGTGAGAACCTTTATTCTTCGCTGCTGCCTTGAGCGGTCGATGTCCATGAACAGCAACTTAATCAGGACCATGCACCAGCTGAAGACAATCAATATTATGGGAGGATATCCAACCCCAAGGGCCCGCCCGAAATAGTTGACAACTTTGGGAAAAAATCCCACAAAAATCAGGCCCGCAGCCACCATAAACCACCAGATAACGTAATTGGCCGAAAGGGAATCTCTGCGAATCAGGTAGATTATTATTCCGGCCGTTAACAATCCCAAAACCGCTGTGAAATAATTGTAAGCAGGAAACATGGATTACGCTATACCCTGCGCTTGCATTTTTGCCTGAATTTACAAGCGCTTAAAGAAGATGTAACAGCCATATATTTGCACACGTTGAACCAGCTGTTAAAGACCCTCGAATGTCCAATTTTTCTCGGAAGCATCTCAACCGGAATCTCTTTGATTCTAAATCCGTGTTTTTTTAAAAGAAGAAGCACTCCCATATCCTGATAGTCGAACATGTAGGCCTTTTTATCAAGCATCAATTTCATGGCAGGGCGATTGTAGGCCCTCAGCCCCGAGGTGGGATCCTGAAATTTGGTGGAACTGATATGGCGAAACCATTTCCAGGCAATTTTTCTCAAAGGACTGACCCTTTCAGGGCAAGATCCGATAATCACATCGAAACTACGCAGAATATCGGGACAAAGCAGTGCGGGTAAACTTTCAGGCGGATGCTGTCCATCGGCGTCCATGGTCACACCATAGCTATAACCATTTTTCAGTGCATACCTGAGTCCTGTCTGGATAGCACCCCATGAGCCCAACTGAGAGGCCAACCCCAGAACAAGAGCCCCGTGATCCAGCGCTTCCTCTTTGGTGAGATCAGTGCTGTGGTCATCAACCACCAAAATATTCAGCCCCAGCTCCCTGACTCCGGAAACCACACTACCCACCGAACCTTCCTCATTAAAGGCCGGAACAATAACCAAACTTTGATTATATATCTGATTCATAATTTATTTCAATAAAGCTTTTCTATCCTATCGGCAACTCCGACAATGTCAAATTTTTCCAGAAGTCTTTCCCGGCCTTTGCGTCCCATGGCCTTTGAAAGGTCATTATTATGAACCATAACATTCATGGCTTCGGCCAGTTCAGACGAATTTTCAGGAGCGACAACCAACCCGGTCTCATATTGAACATTGACTTCATTCATTCCGGATCCGATGACATTGGTGGTAATGAGGGGTTTATCATAATACATGGCTTCCAAAAGTACAAGTCCGAAAGCCTCGGTTCTTTCAATGGACGGCAGACAAAAGGCAGTGCATTCTGACAGAAGTTGGTGCAGCTGATTGTCCGGTAAAATACCCGGCATAAAAATTCTTTCCTGTAACGATAATTGCCTTACCAGCTTTTCGAGTTCAACTTTAAGGGGGCCATCGCCCACGATCACAACGTATCCCTCAAAGCCCTGAGCACAAGCTTTGATCAAGTATTCAAACCCTTTGTAATAAGCAAACCGGCCCACCGCCAGGATAAAATCCTTTTGTTTGAAAATATGGTCGGACATAAAAACGGAATGGCTTTGTAAGTCATGGAAAACCTGTGATTGCTGCGCAAATCTTTTCATTTTGGCCATGGAGATCCCCAGCGGAACCACCCGGCATTTTTTTTGAAATCTTTTTAAGGGCAGACTGGTTCGAAGATACGATTCGGAGCTGGCGATAATAACATGTGCCCTGAGTAACAATTGTTTTTCAAAAATCTTGTAAAACGGATAAAGTATTTTTAATTTGACGTCATAATCAGAAGAGACCACATCAGATTGCCACTGCAAAACCAGTTTGGGAAGTGATTTGAACAAAAGGAGAAAAAAAGCGGACAGGTTGGGCATATGAACATGAACAACATCCGGAGAAAAAGATTGGAGTATTTTTTCAAGTTGCCTGAAAAAGTCCGGTGCTATGGGTGCATAAGCCAAAATTCCCTTGATTTCCGTCCGGGTTACTCTCAAACCATTATATAGTTCCTCGGTTAGTGTAGGATGTCCGGTTTCATGCTGGTGACACAAAACCCAGACTTTGTGTCCACAGTACACTTGCTCTTCTGTCAGATCTTCCAGAAAATTTTCCATTCCTCCCCGGAATGGCGGAAAATATTTACCGATATGAAGAATTTTCACTTTAGATTTTTGAATAAGTTTATGGAAAAACAAAAAGGTGTTGACATTGCCGTATTGATGGTTGAGCCGTTTTCAAAACATAGCTCCGCTTGGCGGATTACATGAGCTTATTTTTGCAACCCTTTGATATATTGATTTCATTGCCTGAAACCTTGTTGATATATTGGGTAGAAAAAAAAACAGCGGCTCAAAAATCACCGCTGAAATATGGAATCTAAATATTGAGCACTGCAAATTTTAATAATGCTTTTTATATAACTGTATTCGCACCTTATTTCATCTCTTCCAACAGAAAATAATCGAAGAGGATTTTGCGCGCAATTTATGAATATAGAAAGCATCAACCCTTTTTAATCAGCCTGATTTATTAACATTTGATATCGGATTTGACAAGGTCTAAATTGGCAAACTGGTCTTTGCCCACACTTGCCACAGTGGGTGGTATTTCTCGTTTTCACTCAGATCGTGGCAACGAGGTTGCCAAAGATGATCGCAAACGTTCCCCCCTTTTGAAAAGGGGGGCGGGGGGGATTTGAGGCTTTTTTAAATCCCCCTAAATCCCCCGTTGCCAAAGGGGGACTTTCTGCACAAAGCATCCTTTAGGATGACACCAATGTGTTCCATCTGGAATGATGCTTAAATGTATTCCTTATCCAAGCACAGTTTGGAAAAAACAGGCAATACTCCCTTGTTTGATGGATTACCGCGCGCTGTAAACTTTTAGGCGCGGGTTCCAAACCCACCCTTGTTTCATATTCCCCGGATGTTGGTTTGTGCCATTTATATTGCGCGAATCAAGAAAACATTCAAGCGTGTACCCATTGGAGAATTTTTACACCCCCAAACCCGTTATAACCAGGATATTTCATACCCTGTTGTCCCATTCATCCCTGATTTTTTTTTTTCCTATCCTTATAATGAACAGGTCAGACCACGAAAAGTGGGCTTTATTAAGAATTAATCCTCTGTGGCTCTTTGGAGCTTTTCTTTGAATTCCTCTAGAGTATCAACCCTGAAACACTGCTTGAACAACATTTTTAAGGTTTCCAGAGACTGAACATTTTTTATTTTGTTGACAATAACGGGGTTGACTGTCCCAAAACGTTCGCTCAAGGCTTCCAAGATCATTTCCTGGGCAGCTTCAAGCTTGCCACGCTGTTTGCCTCGTTGCTCCCCTATTATAATTCCTTCTTGTCTTCCCTTACGTTCCAGCATTTCGGCTATGGTTCCCATATACTTTGTATTTTACCGTACTCATCTCAGATTTCAAGCATGTACCGCAACAGCTGAAGCGGGGTGTTTGAAAAATTGGTGCTTTTGTGTTCAAATAAAAAATAAACCCTGGCTTCATAATTCTGACCACATACTTTTAAATATAGTGGATTCTGCCTGGTGATGCAAGGCATAATTGCCGGGTCTGAATTAAACGATTTCACTGTGAATAAAAAAAAGCATCATCTAAGCCCCCCGATTTTATCCTCATACCATTTTTTTAAATAACGAAGCATAATAAAAACCATAAGCAAAAATAATATAGCCACATAAAACAGGGTCATATCCATATCCGCCACTGATTTTCCCAGCACTATAAAGGGAATTCCCTGAACACTCTGAATGATGGCGTTCATAAAGACGCAGTAGCGGAAAGGCACACCGGCCAGCGGCAGCATATAGTTTTTTACGGCATAGGGAATCCCGGGAATTGCCAGAAACACAAAACTGAACATGGCCGTGTTGTTTTCCGGCACTTCCGGAATCCGATAATCCAATTTGTCTCTGAATATCCGGATAAGAAAATTTCTTAACGGTCTGGCCACATAGAATCCAATTAAAGCATGGGCAGGCAGGACAAGTAACCAAAGCAATATACCGTGAAAAATTCCAAATTTGATTCCCCCGATGATCAGAAAAACGCTGATTGGAAAGCCAATCAGCGGCATAAACAGCATGAGAGCAATATAAATAAATGGCGACATGCTTTCATCGATATAAGAAATCACTTTCTGATAATACTCATATTCGATGGTCAAATATTTTCCCAGCACCACTACCCCTATGATAATCAAAAGGATAGAGAGGCCAACCAATACTTTTTTGCCTTTTGTGCTCACCTGAAAATGGCTCATAATTTTGTACCAAACCTGGGCGATTCCAATTATGTATAGCTGCGGACGTCATTGCGGTGTCGTTTCATAGGTGTTGACCTCAGGTTTGGTTTGTTCAGCAAGTCCCCCTTTGGGAAAGGGGGATTTAGGGGGATTTAAAAAGCCTCAAATCCCCCTGTCCCCCTTTCCCAAAGGGGGAACGTTTGCAATCATCTTTTGTAACCTCATTCCCACGTTCTGAGTGAAAACGAGAAATACCTCTACAATCACTACAATTCCTTTAAAGTGAATATTTTTTGACTTGAATCGGAGACAATTTGCTTCTCGTAGCCGGGGACTTCGATGGTGATTTCCGAGGGCTGGATAGTGCTTTTTTCAAAATCGGCTTTTATTTCGAAGGTGGTTTTTTCTCCCTTTGTCGAAAGGTTTACCTCAACAGGACCAAAAGGTGTTTGCACAGAACCGAAACCAATAGGCAGACCGGTTGCAATCCACTCAGGTAAAATGCCCGAGCCCATTATTAATGAGTTTCCTTCCTCCCGGACAAACAGATTGCGGATCATCATAAACCACTCCGCAGCGGCCCATCCATGCTGACCATCTCCCATACATCCTCCCAGGGTAAAGGGATGGATCGCTTCGGGCCACTGGCCGGTGGGAGATGCTAAATCCACCACCGTTCGAATCAAATCCTGATAGCGTGTATCGCCATTTCGCAACAGTGTCTGCGCAATATCCAGGGTAAGATAGACGTTGATTCCAGAATGGATCATATCCTGGAAAAAAGCTCCCTTTTGAAAACAGGATTTCATTAAAAATTCGGTGGTATTCATTATACGGTTATCCCCCGCCGATAGAAGCTGCAACGGATAATCGGCCACCATGGAGCCGATAGCGCCTGCATCCATGCGCCGGTATGGTGATGCAGGGATCCCTCCCCTGGACCGATGATCAGGGATAGCGTTGATGCTCTTAAATATGCTTTCTTCAAAATCCTCTGCTTCAACTTCGTACTTTTTTTGCCGGGCAGGTGAATCAAAAATTCCTGCCAGGCGGGCCGCTGCGTGAAGCCCGGCCAAGCCCCAGAAATCATCCCAGTAATAATAGTCGTTAGGCCCCAGATGTTCGGCGCTAAAGCCGGGCGGAAACAGTCCTGCATGAGGGCTTGCCGGTTTTTTTCCGGTCCTTTTCCGAATTATCCAGTCGGCACCTCTGGTTACAGCCTTCATCCAGGCAAGGCTGAAGGTATGCCCGGTGACGCGATGAAACCGGTTCATGATCCAAAGGACCTGTCCGTTGGAATCCCATTCTCCTTCCTGAGATTGAAAGTAACCGGTAACTTTCTGCCGTTCGGGGAAAGCCTCCAGCTGCTCATAAACCCGGCTGGTCAAGCCCATACTCAATAGTGCATTGAGCATAAGGCATGCATCCCTAAACCAGAACCGCCGGTAGGTATAGGGACCAGGCACCACATCATCGGCTGAAAGCAGGACCAAAGTCCTTATGGCGGCATCGTAGAGAAACTGAATTTTTTTGTCGGGAATATTCAAAGACGCCACATCGCTGAGAATCTTTTCCCACGATTCAGCGACCGAACCGATCACGGGCCGTGGAGCAAAAGGATTCTTGGGCAAATCTTTTTCCAGCGAAATATTAACCTGAACCGATCGAGAATCAGTCTGTGGTATGGGAAAAAGGGCAGCCGCAGTAGCCATTCCGACTTTGCAGGATATTTCCTGACCACCCCCCGGTTTATTCAACCGGTGAATGACATCCCCGTCATCATAATTGGAAAAGAACACCTTTTCAGGGGTCTGATTGAAATTGACCGGCGTATGCAAATTGACCACCCATCCGGGGCTTCTTTTCTCAAAACGGACTTTCTCGATAAATTGAATACCTTCCGCATTGTAGGGACGCAGGGCCACCACAACCCATCCACCACCCGGACACCTGCCGTTGGCAGTGATGTCCAAAAAAGGTGTATTATCCCGAATATCGAGACTCACATGGGATTCGAGTTCCATGCCGTTTTTTTCGACTCGTGTTTCCACTGCCAGGTTGGATGATAAGATCCAGTGCTGTTTCGCCTCAGATAGTTTTGACGGCAGCAGCATGTCACCCTTGCCGGACACCAGCCAAATATCCAGGGACCAGCTGTCGAAAAGCGGAGTCACCAATCCCCTGGGATCCACAAGGGGATAAAGGGCCACGTCCGGATGGCCGACAGTTGTCCAGTTTCTATGAGTCAGGTTGACATGGCTGATGGAAAACGCTCTGGGGATAAAGGAGGCATCTTGAGGATTGAATTGCCGTTCTACCCAGTAGGGCCACACCCAGTCCAAATTATTTTGAATAGCCCTTGTATTGATGAGCCCCCGGGCATGAAAAACAATGCCGGCTCTTACCAGTTCAATGGGCTCCTGCACCTCAGAGGGTTGCGAAAACCGGCGAAGCCGGGCCAGCAAGGTCAACGGATCAATAATGCCGTATTGCCTTGCCGCACGCTTTATCAAAAATTTCCATGGTATCCATCGTGTAAACATACCTTAATATACTTTTTCATAAGAAAAAAACAAATAAAGGATACTCTGTATAATGTCCTGTGAAAGCTGTATTTTTTTCTCGAATTTCCGGATTTGCCGGAAACAGATCACCCGTGGGGCGTCAAAAACCTGCTGGCAGTGCAAGCCTTGCAGGAGCCGGATCGTACCAGGGCGGCATCCGTGAGGGAAAGAACGCCGGTAATCCTTTCAGAATCCTCACTATGAACAAATAGCCGATGAACATCTGAAAAAATCATCTGCCGAATAACTTCGGCAAGAAAATCATTCTCCCGGCAAGCACGCACCGGCTTGCTCATGATGGTTTCGGCCTTCGTGTCGGCAGAAAAACCGTGTCGATAGGCTATAATCAGGTCAGTCTTTGAGACCACCCCTATTGGTGCATTGCCCTTATCCCGGATCAATACTGCCCCAAAACGATATTCCGACAACGCTTCCATAATCTCAAACAAGGTTTCATTTTCAAGGTGCGCTTTAACTGAAAGACTCATGATTTCTTTGGCGATAATGTGTTCCTCAAACAGCTCTACTGTTTCAACTTTTTTCCGTGATACCAGACTTCTTTTACACCTTCTGCACAACCGGTATAAAAGCCCCACGATATCCGGATATGCCAGCACACCGATAACAGATTTGCCGTCATCTTCGGATACATAAAGACGGTGGACTCCACAAGCACTCATGTATTCAAGAGCTTTTTCCAAAGGATCATCCGGAGAACAGCACAAGGGAGGGCCTACCATGATCGCTTCCAAAGAAAGATCCAAAGGCAATCCTGCATAGTAAGCACTCATCAGATCAGTTTTGGAAACCACCCCTACCGCATGATCGTTATTATCCGCCACCAATAACGCATTGACCTTGTACTTGATTGCATGCCGGACACATTGATTCAGCGAATCCCCCACAAAAAGCCTGACCACCTGACTCCTCATGGCTTCTCTAACCTTGATGCCGGTTAACACATTACTTTTGGTAATAATAGCCACACCAGACCTCCATTGGCCTATTGCATAAATTTTTCCAACAGGTAATCAAATACATCCGACATAAAAACAATACCGACGATTTCTTTACCATCCAAAACCGGAAGCCTTCTTACATGCTTTTTGATCATTATATCCACGATCATCATCAAATTCGTGTCCGGTGTAATGGAAATCAGGCTTGTGGTCATAACATCGCCGACCCTTATGGTATCTGCACGGCTCAGAGCCTCTCCGACCAAACCCGTCAAATCAATGTCATCCATTTCTCCCCAGATTTCAATATGTTTTGGCCTCAAAAACAGGAATATATCATACATGGACAGCATTCCCACCAGTTTACCTTCCTGATCGGTGACCATCATGCCAAACACTCTCCGTCCATGCTCTTTGGAAGCACTTTGCAACACAATTACGGCCTCCTTTATGGTATCATGGGGTGAAAGCATAGTAAACCGGGTTTGCATTACCGCTCTGGCTGTATTTTTCATATAATGCCTCCAATTTTTCCAAAACCTGTTCATTTGCTTAATGTTATGTTTCGATAATGACCATATACCCATAGCAAGTCAAGGCCGAAACAGGGGAACAAAACCAGTCCGTTTCTGTTTGACACATTTGTTTTTCAGATGAAACGGCTTGCAGCCGGTCAGGCGAAAGTAAAACTTTCGCACTCCGGCCTCACGGATTTTTAATTCGTTTCACGCAAGCAATCTACACTCGTGACAATTATCATCACCCCAGGTGCAATATCATTCCCTTAAGCCAAAATAACAATACTTTTGGACTTATGCTCACCGCATATAATTTTCGTTGACAAAAAGCCATTTTTTATAATAAGATTTCAGGTTATGTTAAACATTAACCCACTTCGTCTTTAAATTCAGCCATGTAAATTTGTTGAGATGAGAAGTTATAATATCTTCAAAACAATATTGATGTTTATAATCCTTGCCTTGGTCAAGGTTTTACCCTGTAATGCTCAAGGTAATGCTCAAGATAAAGAGCCCTTGATTATAATGGGATGGGTGGAAATTGCCCGGATCTCATCAGATGGTCCTTACTTAAAAGCCAAGCTGGACACGGGCGCATTGACCTCATCTTTGCACGCCAGAAATATCGAATACCTGGAAAAAAACCGTCAAAAAATGGTTCGGTTTGTTGTTGATTTGAATTGCGTCAGGTCTGGCGAAAAGACCGAAATTACTTTTGAAAAGCCCCTTAAAAGAAATGTGCGCATCAGGCAGCATGAGACCGAATCAATGCGCCGACCAGTGGTGATGATGGATATATGCATAGGCGGAAAAGTCTATTCAACCCAATTTTCCCTGACGGACCGTTCTAATTTTAATTATCCGATACTTCTGGGCAGAAAATTTCTTAAAGACCGGATCCTGGTCGATTCCGGCTACACCTTTCTAATGTCCAGGGTTTGTCCTGAATGATAGTCATGTGGCGAAAACACTGGAGATAAAATGATTCGCAATAACCGCGGGACAATTATAATTGTCCTGCTGATCACATCATTTGCCGGGGTTATCTTTTTTTACAAGGTCCACAAATTAGGGCTACCCCTGACTCCGGATCAACAAGTTGATTTATGGAATGTCGAGGCAAGAATCACATTTGATTCACCGCCGGGTCCGGCGCAGGTCAGATCGGCTATACCTCTGAGACCTATGGGATTCCAGATCATGGGGGAAGATTTTATTTCCGGAAGCTACGGGCTTAGTATACAATCCGATGAGCATAACAGATACGCCCATTGGACCGTGCGCAGAGTCAGGGGATCCCAGGCACTGTACTACAGAGTTCAACTTAGAAGGGTTACCGAAGGCTCAATGCCTGGGAACGAAAATATTCCTTTACCGCCAATGGTGCCTGATTACGGCGAAATGGAAAAAGCCGCCGCTATGGCCATTCTTGAAGAGGCAAGAAGATCATCGGCTGATGTAGCCACCTTTGTGCGCCAGTTCCTGGAAAGATTTAATGATTCCAATCCATCAGAAAATTATCGGTTTTTTCTGAGACAAGCCTCCACGCCCATGGAAAAAATCCATATTCAGATGCATATACTGGCAGGAGCCCGGGTTCCGTCCAGAGTCATCCAGGGGGTTCTGCTTGCGGACGGCAAAAGATTTTTGGAAATTACTCCATGGCTTCAGGTCCACAATGGGAAAAAATGGCTCAGCTTCAACCCTGATACAAGCGAACAGGGTCTGCCTGAAAATTTCCTGATCTGGAGTATTGGAGAAGAACCGATGGTGAGCGCTCAGGGCGTTGGCAATGTAAATATCAATTTTTCATCCTCCATTATCTCAGAAAACATGCTCAGGCTGATTGCTGATTTTCCTTTGCAAAACAGTTCATTTCTTCTCAATTATTCTTTTTTAGACCTGCCCCTGCACACTCAAAACCTTTACAAGCTTCTGCTGCTCATTCCCCTGGGAGCCCTGCTGGTGGTATTTTCAAGAAATGTGATCGGCATTCCCACTTTCGGCACTTTCATGCCCGTTCTTATTGCCCTTTCATTTAAAGAAACCAACCTGTTGGTGGGTATTATACTTTTTCTTGTTATTGTGACCATGGGTCTTGCCTTACGATCGGTTTTGGATAAAATGCGCCTTCTTTTGATTCCCAGGCTTGCATCAGTCCTTATTCTGGTAATTATGATCATGGCCGCCATAAGCATCATTTCTCATAAACTGGGAATCCCCAGCGGACTTTCAGCAGCAATGTTTCCAATGGTCATTCTGGCCATGACCATCGAAAGAATGTCTGTGGTCTGGGAGGAGAGTGGTCCCGCCGATGCCATCGGCCAGGGATTGGGAAGTCTTGCCGTGGCGATTGTGGCTTTTGGAATATTCAAAAACAACTTACTCGAACATTTGTTTTTTGTTTTTCCGGAACTGGTACTTGTAGTTCTGGCTATCTGCTTGCTCCTGGGAAGGTATACAGGATATAGAGCTTCAGAACTGATTCGCTTCAGAACGATTTAGTGCCTGTCCGAAAACTCCTCTATCTCGGGGAGGGGCTGAGGGAGGGCAACATAACCTCCTGATATCATTCACCCTCACCCCAGCCCTCTCCCAAAGGGAGAGGGAACACCAGAATTTTCAAACAGGCACGATTTAAGAAAGTCGGAGTAAAGGCTGATGATTGCCACCATAAGCAAGCTTAAAAAAAGCGGGATACTTGGAATGAACAGGCGCAATGCTGATTTTATCCTGCCCTATAATCCCAGAAAAAATTATCCCCTTGTTGATGACAAAGTTTTGACAAAAAATCTGGCCCAGAAGGCTGGCATGGCGGTGCCTGAACTTTTTGGGGTCATAGACTCCAACCACAAGCTCAAAGGGCTTGAAAAACTTCTTGGTAAGCTGGATGGATTTGTCATAAAACCATCCAGAGGAAGTGGCGGTAACGGAATACTTGTAGCCGAATCCCGCAGGAATGATCTTTTTTTTAAACCTGACGGAAGTGTACTGGATATAAATCAGATAAAATATCACACCGCCAATATCCTCAGTGGATTGTATAGCCTGGGAGCAATAATGGATAAAGCCATGATCGAATATAAAGTTAAATTCGATCCAATTTTCAGGGACATCAGCTTTCAGGGAGTTCCTGACATCAGGGTCATCGTTTTCAAAGGTGTTCCGGTCATGAGCATGCTCAGGCTCCCCACAAAACTGTCGGCAGGAAGAGCCAATCTTCACCAGGGTGCCATTGGAGTGGGCGTTGATATCTGCACAGGTACAACTCTCGGTGCTATTTGGAAAAACAAACCCATCAGCCACCATCCTGACACTGCCGCTCCTATAAAGTCCATCCGGTTGCCCGGTTGGGATAAAATACTGCTAAATGCTGCCAAAGCTCAGGAAATTGCAGGTCTGGATTATCTGGGGGTAGACATTGTCCTGGATCAGGATCTTGGCCCCATGATTCTCGAATTCAATGCACGACCGGGGCTTGCCATCCAATTGGCAAACAGTTGTGGGCTTTCGCCAAGACTTGAACAGGTTCAAAATATAAAAGAACTCCCCCATGAGACCGAGAAAAGAGTGGCCTTAACAAAGAAATTGTTTGCATGTCACCTTAATCAAAATGGCTCTGCTTTATTAACCTTTTAAATTTATGGCGGAAGACAACAGTTCTATTTCAACGGGGGCCCTGCCGGGCTGCTCTCCATCAAGGTTAAGCAGAGTATTACCTTCCGATCTTACCATTATATGTTTACCCCTCAAACTGATAACCAACGGATGGTATAGATGACTTCCACGATAAACTTTGGGAAGGTTCATCAACAAGTTAATTTTGCTTAAATTACGGAGAATAATTATATCGAAAAGACCATCATCGATTAAAGCTTGTGGGGCTATGAACATGCCACCACCAAAATAGCTACCATTACAGACCGTAACAACAATTATGGGTTCATCGCAAACCAGAACATCATCGACCGTTACAGTCATCTTCTGGCTCTTGTAAAAAAAGAGGCTGACCACAGCAGCCCATAAAAAAGATACAAAGCCGCCCAGAGCTTTACTGGTCCGGTTTACCCGTGCGACTGTGTCACCATCGAGACCTAACCCAGCCACATTAATGTAATAGCGTGTTTCCTGTTCACCCTGGTTGTTGACATAGGAGACCTTGCCAACATCTACAGACCTGAGTGAGCTTCTCATAATATGACGGATTGCTTGAGCACTGTCTCGGGGAGTACCAATGGTCTGGCTTAAATCCCGCCCGGTTCCGGTGGATACAAAAGCAACCGCAGCGCTATTTCGGATTGCCTCTCCATTGCTGAAGAAACCATTTACAACTTCATTGGCCGTGCCGTCTCCTCCCACCGATACAATCAAATCGTAGCCGTCCTTTAAATACCGGCGGGTTATTTCTGTGGCATGGCCAGGTGCTTCAGTAAATGAATAAACAAAGGAGAATCCCTCCTGCTCAAAAAAAGAGGCTGTTTTCGGCCAGTGTTTACCAGTTTTACCGTTTGCCGAAGCAGGATTCACCACTACTGCGGCTATACCAGATTGCAAATCTTGAGTTCCCCGAGGTTACCCGAAAGCTTGATTAATCATTTTCACATTTGAAATCTTTAATCTGCTCCCTGCAGTTTTCGGGAATATGCCCATGAAGACGATATTCCTGAAAATGTTTGAGCCAGTTTTTTCCGGCCCGGGGACAAACCTGGATAAACTCCATGAAGTCAACAAGGCTTTCAAGGGTTTCAGTACTGAGTGTATGTTCCATTTTACAGGCTTCTTCATCAGCAGTCCCGACATTGATCCTCAAAATATCGGTTAAAAACTTTTTCAGGATTCCATGCCTTCGCCGCATTTCTCTGCCAACATCGGCCCCGTCAGTGGTTAATTCCACATATTCATACTTTTCATAGTGAACCAACCCTCTTTGACTTAAAGTCTTAAGCATACCGGTGACTGTTGGCATTTTAACATCCATCCTTTTGGCAATATCTTTGACCCGAACCACCTTTTTATCTTTATCCAGATCAAAGATTGCTTCAAGATAGTCTTCCATCACTGAAGTCAGAGGCTTTTCCCCTGAATCACTCTTTTTTGCTGACACCATAAACAGGGTCCTTTTCGGTAGTGGTTTATAATCTAATTAGGAATGTCTAATAACGAAAATTATCTTGCATGTCAAGTAAAAATTCTGATTATAAACGGCAAAAATCAAGCCCATACAATGGCGTGACCCGGGGTGATGAAAATTACCTTTTTCTTATATTTTGGACCGATAACGCAGCCAAAAACATTTTCTGGAAAGCCATATAACCAGAAAAAAACCTTGACTTGAAACAAAGCTGAACCTATAAGGATTGTTAACGTTTTTATTAAGAAATCATGACGTGACGATCAAATTTTTTTCAAAACCACTTCACAAACACCCTGCGGGCGGTTAACTCAGCGGGAGAGTGCTACCTTCACACGGTAGAAGTCACAGGTTCAAATCCTGTACCGCCCACCACACAAAAGCAGCACATACAAGGGTTTCCAGAGTTCATGACCTTTCTTTTTGGAAAGCCCCAATTCGTGCCCAAAACGTGCCCCTGTTAAAAAATCGCCT
>SKZT01000067.1 GCA_007127235.1 Desulfobacteraceae bacterium | reverse complement strand
GTGTTAAAACCACAATGGCTGATACGAATCATGTTCTGATAATTGCCGATATTGAGGGAAGTTCGGGATGTTGGGAAAAGAAGGCCGCTGAATTTTTCAATAAAAAATGGCATGCGGCTTGTGTCGATATGACCGGAGATGTTAACGCTGTATCTAAGGCGCTTTTTGATGCCGGTGTTTCACGGGTTTCTGTCAAGGATTTTCACCGCACCGGTTACAATCTCATTGCTGAAAACATGGATTCCCGTATTGATCTTATTTCGGGTTATAAAGAGGGAAAAATACCCGGATTCGGGAAAATCCCCGATGCAGCAATGGCCATTTTTCTGGGAATGCATGCCGCTTCCGGAACAAACGGTTTTCTTGCCCACACATTGACTTCAAGGATTGCCAAGCTTACCATCAACGGAAAAATCTGGTCCGAATTCGAACTTTTTTCAGCCTCCCTGGGTCCGTTCGGAATTTGTCCCGTTTTCTTTTCCGGATGCCCGGAAGCTTGCAGGCAGGCGCAAGAAGTCATGTCAGGGATAGCGGCTTTTCCGATTGATAAATCTGATTCCAGGGATAAATTCCATGTCAGAAAATGGCGCGAAGGTCTTTGCCGGAAAGCTGTTGAGGCAGTCCATAATTCAACTCTTCCGCCATTTTTACCCCTAGGGCCATTTACGGCAATGGTGGATTTTCGAGATGGTAAGAAAGCTGCCAGGCTGATTTCTAAACGATGGGGATTTGGTTTTAAGGGAGCATCGCTTCAAATAAAGGCCGATAGTTTTGCAGAGCTTTACATGGATCTGATAAGAATATGTTATCTCACCCCGATGGTCGAAAAGATGCTGCCAGCGGGTTTGCTCTCAATTTACAACCTGATAGGATGGTCAGGTCTGAAATTTTATTCATCAACCTCTGAATATGATGGGCATAAGCATGGGTAAGGGACTGGGAAATAGCCGCGTGCATGCAGTTCATTCGGGTATCGGCGGTCCAGTAATAATCCGGCAGAACTGCCTGGTGATCAAAGTAGTTCAGGGTTTCATATTCGGGCATGTGGGCCCAGTAAATACCGCGCATATATTCACGCCAGCCGAGAATCTGCCGGATAAATCCTTCCAGTTGCTCAATGGAAATTTTCTGACCTGTTTTACTTTGTGCCTGCGTGATGGATGCCTGAATTACTTCCATGGGGTGGAGCATTTTAATTATCTCCGGGCCTTGATCCGGATCAAAGTGGCAATAAGTCCGGCAGAGGTTCCAGTAAATTTTCGACCCAGCGTTTGGGAAAGCCTTCCATACCGTGGGCTGCTCCCATTATTGAGCCTATTACCGCACCGCGTCCCGCATTGTCCCCTCCGAGATTGGTGTTGGCAATAAGTGCTTTTTCGGGATCATCATGATATTTCAGGCAAAGATAAATAACTGCCGGAACGGAATCTTCCACGTAACAGGCCGTGCTGAATCTCCGGCCGATAACCATATCATCCGGATTATCCAGCAGCTTTACATAAGGATGACCCATCAATGGATTTTTCTGTGCGGAGATTTCGTCTTCGATCACCCGGCGAAGTGGTGTTCCGATCAGTATCTTTAACAGCATATCGATAATCAAACTTGCCGATGTTTTCATTTTTTCACCCGGATGGGTCAGAGCCAGATGGCTCAGGGCCGCTGACATGGCTTTTTCGGGTTGATTCTGGTAAAATACGACGATAGGAACAATCCCCACAAGACCGCCAATATGTTTTTCTTCAACACCGCATTTTTCCGGGGGCAAACCCCGTGCATAATTTGTAAAGAAATTGCGGTGGCATTCTTCGATATAAGTGTCTTCATGATTTCCAGGGGTTGTCATAAATGCTATATATCTATCGAGAAAATCGTCTGAACGATAGCTGCCGTTTTCAATGATTGAGTTTATCAGCAAACGGCAGATCTTGACATTCAGAGTGTTTTCTCCGGCTTTCAGAAACTGATGGTAATGAATATTTTTTTTACCGTAGTATTTGGCCTGGTTGTGCAGGATTTCTCCCTTTTCGTTTATTGCCTGGTAGGATGATCGCCACAGGACACTGTCCGGATGGGGGTTTCGGGGTGGAAGAAAATCTTTTACCTTTCCATAGTCACGCAAGAGTGCATTCCGGTCATAATACCAGTGGACCGGCATCGCCAGTGCATCGCCGATACAAAGGCCGTAAAGCGCACCACGGCTTTTTGTCAACCTGTCATTTTCGATTATGCTCATAAAACAGTCCTTTCATAGTTTTATTTCATCAGTTTTGTATTGGGATGCTATTTTACCCTATGATTCCATGAGGTATCTTCGGAATTTTTTTTTGGGGCAGCCATTTTTCAAAAAATTTCCCCTGAATACCCATGAGTCCTTTTCTGTATGGGTACCATAAGCTTCCTGTTCTTTGATCATAAATATCAAGTCCCGCTAGGGACGACATATTTTTATTCAGAAATAATTTTGTACCCCCAAATCCATTATAACAAGAAATTATCCAAAGATTGCGCCGGATTTTGGTCCGTATTCAATGCAACGCAGAATACGGGTGGGGTGATGAAAATCATCCAGTTTTGGGGTCTGTTTTATCATCTCGAATCTATTTCGAAAATTAAGTGCCAGGGAATTTGGTGTCAGGTTTCGGGTGTCAGGTGTCAGGATATGGAGAACACAAATTGCAGATACCTGACACCCGAAACCTGAAAACTAAGGACTCTGCAGCAGAACAAAACTCAGAGGATTTTTCATGCCAAGCCTGTGACAATTTTCATCACCCCAGAATACGGGCCAAAAGACAAACAAGATTGGACAATTTATGATTGCCAGTCACCTTAAGTCAATGACATTGAATCCACACCTGCAAAAGACAGACAGGTTACCCTCTCTGAATTTTGTGTGTCTGTATTGCTTAATTCTCAGGCATGGCTGAAGAGTGATGGCTTGTGATCAGCCAATTCCTGCCATCCCACTGATAGGTGTAAGTGTAACGACCGCTTACAACCTCTCCGGTTTCTTCAAAGGTGAAAGTATAAAGTCCGGCATCTACAGCGGTATTGCAGCCAATCTCAATTTGGCGTAAGTCAATTTTTCCTGAAGGGCCTTTTTCCAGAAAATGGTTGAAATAATCTTCCTTTTCAGCGGGGGTCAGACGGGGTTTGTTTGAAACGGTGGGCAAAAGAATAGATCTTTCGGCATAATTAGCTACAACTTTCTTGGGCTCACCGGTTAAAAGAGACTGATTCCATCGATCAAACAGTGATGCAATTTCCATCTCATCGGTAGCTTTACATACCTCAGCGTTACTTATGATTATGGGGTGCGGCACGTGGTATGTGGTACATCCGGCCAGGACAAAAACAGCGATTAAAGCAAAAAATAATTTCATACTCATACTCCTTTCCTGTGGGTTGACGATTGGGTGACATGTGGGGTGATGAAAATTGTCACAAAATTGGCCTGAAAAATCCTCTGAGTTTTGTTCCGTTGCATAGTTCTTAGATACCAGGTGTCAGGTTTCAGGTATCTCCAATTTGTATTCTCCATATCCTGAAACCTGACACCTGAAACCTGACACCAAATTTTCCGGCACTTAATATGCGGAACAGATTCGAGATGATAAAACCGATCCCAAAACTGGGTGATTTTCATCACCATAGGTGACATGTATGGGCCCGGTCTGAATTCCAACGCACGGCGTGGGAAAAAGAATAATTATTATCAACCCGCCCATATGTCTCCTATGGTTTGTTTATAGTTATTTCTTCTTCAATATTTATCCCAAAGTGCTTTTTGAGCAAGGCTCGGTAATCCTTTTTCCTTTTAACCTTAAATTCCTCATGGACTATTCCGGAAGTAAGGATAAGACATTTATCTGACAGTGTGATACGCCCATCGATTGCAGCTATGGAGCATATCGCTTTGCTTGTAAAAAAGGAATCCGGAGAAGTTTGATGGTATTGGCACATGGTTCTGAATTCGGAAAGCTGCCGGGGTATCAGGGAAAAGGTGTATTGGGGTGCCCAATCCGATTTTATTTCCCGACGATGAAGAACTCTTTCAGAGCCAGACTTTGTTAGACGATAATATTTCCCTTGCTGCATAACCTTTTCTTGATTATCGAGCCGGAGTGGTTCTATAAAGGAGTCTCCGAATCCCACGTCAGCGATATAGGGTTCCTGTAAATTAACCAACAAAACCATGTGGTCGAACTCAGGACCAGGGCGTCCGGAATCAAAAACACGTGCGGAAAGTTTCACCACCGGAAAACCTAATTTTTCAAGCAGCCACCCGAACAGTCCATTGAGTTCGTAGCAAAAACCTCCTCGCCGGCATCTGACGATTTTATCGTAGAAGGAGGGGATATCCAGAATAATGTCCCGAAACAGAAAAATATCGAGATTCTCAAAAGGAACAGTCAACATATGTGCCCGATGAAGCTGTCGAAGTGTTTCGGACGTGGGTTGGCGTGATCCTTTGTATCCAATACGTTCGAGATACTCTTCTATTTCCATATTAATTAAATCCCTGAGTCATTTTTCCACCCATTCCAATTATTCGAAATTCAGGAAATGGATTAAGAGAAAAATGATACTTTGGAGATAAATACCCGAATTGTTTTCTTTTGGTTTTTTTTCCCATTTAGCTTCTCCATGAAGGTCAGGCTTAAATAATCCCTGTATTAAACCTCCTTATATTCCCTCCGGATTGATACACACATGACACTCAATATTCAAGTTTTTTTGGGCGCATTACCCGTTTTTTTAAATCCCCCTAAGTCCCCCTTTCCCAAAGGGGGACTTGTTGTATACAGCATCCCTTGGGTCGATGCCGCTGGGATGAATCGGGAATGATGCTTGTATTCAGGGTTTTTTTTGAAAAGAGGTGCAAAAGTTTCGCTTTTGCAGTAGGATGAGTCATGACACACGACAAGCCTGACACCATCGGCGGAACAGATCCTTGAGGAAATTTAACGCCAATCTTGTAAAAAATTTTCAATGCCCGGTTTGATGCCTGTTGGCCTTTGCGGAAATGACGGATAGCTGCCGAAAAAAACAGAAAAACAGGGAGTTGCCAATGAAAAGTGTTTTAGCAAAATCATGGCAAAACCGTATTGTTGAGCCCCAAAAAGCACTGCGCAACATACGACCGGGAATGAACATCTTTCTCAGCACCGGGTCTGTGGAACCCAGAACCCTGGTTCACCGCCTTTTGGACAGCACCGATTATGAGGCGCAGGATCTTGAATTGACGCAGGTGGTCAGTTTTGGTGATGCCATATGTCTTGAGGAAATGTGTTATTTGAAATATCGCCTGAAAACCTTTTCTGCGGGATGGGTTTCCAGCGCGGCAATTTCAGGGGGCCGGATAGATCTGATACCAAGCCGTTTTTCTATGGTTCCCCAGCTGATCGATTCGGAACTCATCAATATTGATGCTGCCTTTGTGCAGGTAACGCCTCCTAATAAAGCGGGTTATTGCAGTCTTGGTGCTGCAGTCGATGTTGCCAGGCTTGCCATGGAAAAAGCCACCCTGGTAGTTGGTGAAATAAATGACCAAATGCCCTTCACTTATGGAGACACCTTCATACCCGTTTCCGAATTCGACTATCTGGTAAAAGCCCAATACCCTCCCCATTATTTTGAGCGCTGTCCGGTCAATGATGTCTTCGATAAAGCAGCACAACATGTGGCTTCATTAATCGATCATCGAAGTTGTATCGGCTTTTCCATCGGTCCGCTTTTTGAGGCTTTGGTACCTTATCTGGCTCAAAAGAAGCATTTGGGAATTCACTCTCCTTTTTTCACCGATGCCCTCATGGATCTGGTCAATAGTGGAGCGGTAACCAATCGGTATAAGGAACTTTACCGCGGAAAATCGCTGGTGTCCTATGCAATTGGCACAAGGGAGCTTTTTGATTGGCTGAACCACAATCCGCTGGTGGAATTTCAGGGGATCGATAAAGTGTACAATCCCCTTCAGATCGGACGAAATCAACAGTTTATTGCCATCTTTCCGGCCAGAAAGGTAGACCTGTCGGGCAAAATTGCCCTTCATGTCGGAAAAGACAGTGTGGCGAGCGGGCCGGCTGAAGTAATGGATTTTTTAAATGGTGCTTACATATCCCCGGGGGGCCGCAGCATATTCGCACTTCCTTCCAGAAATCGGAAAGGCGAGTCCAATATTCTTTTGTCAGTCAATACATATCCAAATCGTTTCAGTATAAGAGAATCTGTGGATATGGTGGTCACTGAATACGGTTTTGCCAGCCTTGCGGGGCATTCCCTTCGTGAACGTGCTCAGGCCCTTATAGAAATCGCTCATCCGGATGACCGTCGCGGCCTGGTGGAACGTGCCAAAAAAGCGAAAATTCTCTACGCAGATCAGATTTTTATCCCCGGCAGAGCAAGTTTGTATCCCGAGGATATTTCCACAGAGCAAATTTTTAAGGGCGGCATAAAAGTTCGTTTCAGGCTCATCAGATCCTCTGATGAGGAAGGAATGCGGCGGCTGTTTTATCGTTTTTCAAAAAAGGGCGTATACGAGCGGTTTTTCCAAAGCATACTCACCATGCCCCATCCCAAAATGCAGGAATACATCAATGTGGACTGGAAACAGATTATGTCCATCGTGGGTCTGGTGGGAGAGCCCGGAAAGGGTAAACTTGTTGCCGAAGCAAGATATATCAGGGAACAGAATCGTCCTTTTGCGGAAGTCGCTTTTTTTGTAGATGAGGCCTATCAGGCTGTGGGTATTGGAAGCTACATGTACCAAATACTCATGAAACATGCAAAACAACAGGGAATTCAGGGTTTTTCAGCCGAGGTGCTTTTTTCCAATATTGGCATGATGAAAGTTTTCAAAAAATGTGCCGGCCGGGTCGAAGCCAAATTGGAAAACGGCGTTTATGAAATTAATATTCCTTTTAAGGATACTCAGTAGGTGCGAATTCATTCGCATAAAGGCGTTTGCGAAACCAAATGCGTAAAAGGTCGTTAGGCCAGCCCATAAATTTGTTTTCATAAAGCATCCTTTTCCAAAAGCGCTTCGGTTTCGATCAAGAGTTGACGGTCAAGAAAATATATTCCGATAAGATTAAACCGGGCTTCGGCAAAGCGAAGGTTGAACTCTCCCAGGGTGGTGAGTGTGATGGTGCCGGCGAGGTATTGTTCCCGGGCATCTTCATAGTTTTCTTCTGCAAGCTTTACGGCCTCTTGCTGAATTTTTTTACGCTGCTTGAGTGTTTCGTGGTTTAAGGCGATCTGTTCGACGCGTCCGTAGAGGTTTTTTCTGGTTTTTTTCAGGTTTTCCCTGGCACCGATAAGTCTCGAAGCGGCTTCGGCAGTCCTTGAACGTGTCAGGCCACCATCGGAAAAGTGCCATCGCATTTGCAATCCAACACTCCAGGATTCATCCATATCACTTCGGGATTCGCCCCTGGTGGCAGCGGTTGAAAAAAGTAAAAACTCGGGATAATAACCTCCACGGGCAACTTCATGATTGAGTCGCGCTGTTTCCATTTCGGTTTTGCGAAGTTCTATATCAACAAAAGCATCCCCACCAACAAAATCATATAAGGATTGTATCATGCCATCAAGGTCGTCCAATTCATCCAGAGTGCCCTCGGGATTTAAAAGTTTTTCATCCATCGACCTTCCAAGGGCAAGGTTAAAATCAATCAAAGCATCCATGTGGGATGCTTCCATTTCTTTCAGACCGTCGTGGGCGAAATTAAGGTTCAATCTGGCCTGGCGTACATCCAAAAGTGTTACCATACCGACTTCCCACAGGCGCTGAGCATCCTCGAGTTCTCTTTGGCGCTGTAAGAAACGGTCTTTCAAAATCTCCACTGCGGCCTTTTGATAAAGTACCGAATCAAAGGCTGATTTTACAGCTTTCACAATATCCCGGATACCAGATATTTCCTGCTGGTCGGCTTGTTTGTAAAGGTTTTTTTCAAGGGCAAGGCTTTTCCAAATGCGCCCTCCGGCATATAAAAGCTGGCTGAGTTCTGCTTGTGCAAGCAAATCCCTATCCGGATATTGCAATTCAGGAATTGGAATATCCGGAGCGTTGGTCCCCAGTTTTGAATAACCGCCAATCAGATTGACCTGAGGTTTTAAGAAAGCAACACTTTGTTTTCCGGTCTCCCTGACCTGTTGGGCAGCCTGCCTGACAATCCGGATATTTTCAGCATTTTCCAGAGCATATTGAACCGCTCCCTGCTGCGTTATAACATGGGCAGAGGGGTAAACCTTTTCATGTACCAGTGCCATTGCTACAAAAAAAATCGAAATGGTTAATAACTTTTTTTTCATGTGCACTTAAGCCAAATTTTCAGTACGCTGGTCACCTTAGATTATTCAAAGAATTGAGCGGACATCTAAAAACCAAGCCGCTGATTTTACCGTTTTTAATCTTCGTGCTTTTCTTTTTTGGCGCGGTCTGAAAAAGCCCGAAAACGGGCTGCTTCATGTAAATTGTCCTGGGCCATATAAATGCGGCTGATCCTGTCGAAATAACGGATGGCATCTTCCGGATTTTCACGGGCAAGGGATAGATACATTTCCAGAATATCGGAATTGCGGATGCCGGTGGCAAAGCTTAACTCTGCATACCTGTCTTTGATTTCCAGGTCCACCTTGGTAGAGCAACCGGTGCAATTGTTAATAATCGCTTTATAAATATTGCGGGCTTTATCAGATTCTCCAAGTGCTTCGCAGGTTTTGGCAAGTTCCCGGGCAACCGGCTCATGCCAGCCGTAAGTGGCTAAAAAACCTTCATAAAAACTTTTGGCTTCTTCATAATTTTCGGATTGAAAAAAAGTTTCCCCTTTAAGCAATACAACAGCCAGTGATTGGGTCAGTTCTTCAGGTATGGCGTCCAGAAGGCTTTCTGCATGTGGAAAATCTTTTTGTTCCCAGTAAATTTCACATAAGATCTGATAGGCCGGTAAAGCATCAGGATGATAAGAGATAAAATCTTCAAGCAATGCCTGAGCTTCATCAGGGCGGTCAAGATTCCAATAGGCTGTTGCCAGTTCCAAAGCAATGTAACAGCCCGGCTGAGGATTTTCCTGCATGGCCTTTTCCAGGCTGATTACGGCTGCTGGGAAAGCCCCCTGGTTTAGGGCTACGTAACCGGTTTTAAAATGTTGTCCATATCCTTGGTAAGCAGTGGAGACTTCAGGGGGAAGTGTATTGCACAAAGCCAAAAATTCTTCGTTTTCCGATATTTGTGCAAAGCTTTCTTCATTATCATCGCTGTTTTCATAAGCATCATCATCAAGGCCATAGAAAAGATCTTCGGATAAAGTTTGATGCGCAGATAAGCGCTGATGATCCTCAATTGCTTGAAATTGCTGTTTCAGCTCTTTTTTGAACTCATTATCCGCGCTGACCTCAAAGGCTGTCAGGAGAAATTCTCTGGCCTCGTCAATGTAACCGCCTTCCAAATAATTTTGTGCATTCTGTTGATGCTCTCTAGCCAGGGCCTCTCTGGTAAGACCGATTTTTTCCAGAATTCTTCCATGAGTGTTTGTTCCTTGTTCGCCATTTTTTTCAAGTTTATGAACTGCTCGCTCATAGGCCTGCTTGGCCTGGCCCCAGAGCCCGGCATCAAACAGGGTGTCTCCCTTATGTTCCAGCTTTTCCGGTGTAGGACCGGAAAACAGATTAAAAAAGGACATGGGAAAAGTTCTCCTTTATTTATGCCTGATTTACTTTCTTTTGAGCAGGTTTTTTGCGGTGCTGATTTCGACATAGGATGCTCCGTAGTCTGACCCGAAATTTCCGGCAAGCACCGTAATAAGGCTGTCCTCAGTGAATTCTTTTTCCTCCAGAAGGGGTGGTAGAGCCCTTTGGAGAAATTGATGAGTGGTCAGGTCAGGCTCCATGTAGTTGGCTTTTACTCCGTACGAAAGTGCCAGTTCACGCATGACCCGCTTATGATAGCATTGAGCATATATGGGGTTTTCTCCACGATACGCCGCCAGGCTCAAAATCGTTCTTCCGCTTATGGTATCCGCAATCAGAGCCTTTGAATTTAATCTCAAAGATGCCTTCACTGCGGCTTTGGACAGATAACTGGTTACCGTGTTGTCACTTTCATAGGCAGTGTCAGTAAAAGTGCTGATGCTTGATTCGACTTCTTTGGCTATTTTGGCCATCATTTTCACAGCTTCCAACGGATATTTTCCGTTGGCAGTTTCTCCCGAGAGCATGACCGCATCGGTTCGATCCAGACATGCGTTGGCTACGTCGGATACTTCCGCTCTGGTGGGCCTCGGTGATGATATCATGGACTGAAGCATTTGGGTGGCAATAATGACGGGTTTTCTTTTCTCGATACATTTTTTCACCAGGCTTTTTTGTATAATCGGGATCTTCTCCGCCGGTATCTCAATGGCCAGGTCCCCCCTGGCGATCATGACACCGTATGCATGGTTCAAAATTTCATCAATATTGTCCAAACCGTCCTGGTTTTCAATTTTGGCGATAATCTTTATGGGATTCTTTGTGGGGTCAAGGATTTGATGTATCGCAAAAATATCTTCTTTTCTTCGAACAAAGGAATGGGCTATAAAATCCACCTTATGCTCGGCGGCAAAAGCGATAAAGTCCTTGTCTTTTTCACTGAGAGCAGGAAGGTGACGGATATTTACTGAGGGAACATTAACACTTTTTCGCCCATAGATGAATCCATCGTTTTTGACCAGACATTTGAGGGCCTCTCCTGATTTTTCTAAAACTTCGAGTTCAATGTCACCGTCATCGATTAAAATTCGGTCTTTTGGAGACAGGTCTTCGGCAAACCGGTCATAGCTCACATAGATGCAACCTTCCGGATACGATTTTCCCCTGCAGCCTATCATGTGGATAATATTTCCGTGCATCACAGCAATGGGCTCCTGCATCTCCACGGTTCGAATCTCGGGTCCTTTGGTGTCAATCATGATGGCAATCCGGTCTGAAACAGTGCGGACATTTTCTATTACCTGCAGGGCATTTTCAAGGGATTGGTGTGCCGTATTAATACGCACCACATCCATACCGGCGCGATACATCTGTTTGAGCATTTCAACCGAGCAGGTTTTATTTGAAATAGTGGCGATTATTTTTGTTTTTTTCATTGGCTTTCTCTTCAGGGTTTCTTTATGAGGGCAATTTTTTGATCAATATGAACAGGCGGAAAAAATGATAATTAATCAAAAGAGCACCCATGTGATATATTTTTTTAACATTCAAAAGTCATGACAAAGAAAGGGTTTCTTGTCAACAATTTAAGGGCGGCTTAAAGCCGGGATTTTCGAATATGATAACCTCGGTGGCAAAAACGGTAATGACGTGGAATGGTTACATCTTATTGGCAGTGGTTTCAGCCCAATGGCATTCATTTAACGAATTTTTGAGGGTTTGCATAGGTTTTAAATCCCCCCTGTCCCCCCTTTGGAAAAGGGGGAACCACTTAAACCCCCTTTTCACCAAAGGAAAGAAACGTTTTCGATCATCTATTCACTTAACCAATCACCCCCAAATCCGTTATAATAAGGATTTATTTTTTTTAAAAAATAGGTTATGCTTACCGGTTTATATGATCGATAAAAACCTTTATTTTGGGGGAAGGCTGGTATAAGGAGATATTTATGGACAGCGCTACACTTAAAAAAGCGATTATAACTCACATTGAAAATTCTGCAGAAAAAGTTTTTGCAAGCAGGCCCGAAAAACTCACAATGGATTATCCTCCGGAAATTCAGATGGGTGATTTTGCCTGTGGTTGTTTTTCACTGGCCAAGCAATACCGGCGATCACCCCATGAAATCGCCCAAAGGATAGCGGAAAACATGGATTCCAGTGAAATCATTCAGCATGCTAAAGCCACCGGACCTTATCTTAACATTAAGGTTTCCAACAAGGTTTTATTCGGAAAGATCTGCGGGGATATTATCAAAAAACAGGAAGAATTCTGCTTTCTTGATTTTGGCAATAATCAGCGGGTGATGGTGGAGTATCTGTCTCCCAATACCAATAAACCATTGCATTTGGGGCATTTAAGAAATGGCGCCCTGGGTATGGCAGTGTCCAATATGTTTAAAGCAGCGGGTCATCAAGTGATCAAAGCCAACCTTATCAACAACCGAGGCGTGCATATCTGCAAAAGCATGCTGGCGTGGAAGCGATGGGGAAACGGAGCCACACCGGAATCCCAAGGCATAAAAGGTGATCATTTTGTCGGTAAATGGTATGTGCGTTATGCCCAGGAGGCAGAGAAAAATCCTGAACTCGAAAAGGAAGTACAGGAGATGCTCAAAAAATGGGAAAGCGGCGATCCGGAAACCCTGAGGCTCTGGGAAATGATGAATGAGTGGGTTTATGAAGGTTTTTCTGAGACTTACGATAAATTCGGCCTCGAGTTCGATGTCTTCTATTATGAATCAGATACCTATAAGCTGGGAAAAGACATCATAATGGAAGGTCTCGGGAAAAAGGTTTTTAAAAAATTACAAAAAGATAACGGTGGTAATGAAAATGTGGTGTTTTTTCTTCCTGAAGAAAAATTTGGCCGCGAAAAAAATGGGAGTCCCAAAAAAATTACTGTGCTTCGCGATGACGGCACCAGTTTGTACATGACTCAGGATTTGGGTACAGCTCTGTTGAAAGTTACCGAATATAATCTGGATCGATCCATTTACGTGGTGGGAAGCGAACAGGTTCATCATTTTCAGTGCCTTTTTGAAATTCTGAAAGCGCTTGGGTACCCATGGGCTCAAGGCTGCCACCATCTTGCTTACGGGATGGTATATTTGCCCGAGGGAAAAATGAAATCAAGGGAAGGAAAAGTGGTTGATGCCGATGAACTGATTGCAGAAATCGAAAAATTGGCCGCTTTTGAAATTATTCAAAGAAACGTTGAAAACCCATTGCCGGAACAGGAATTGAAAACCCGACAGCGAATTATCGGGCAGGGAGCCATCAAGTTCTACCTTTTGCGCGTTAAAGCGATGCAGGATATTCATTTTGACCCTGAAGAATCAATCTCTTTCGATGGTTTTACGGGGCCTTACTGCCAATATGCCTACGCGAGAATTTCAGGAATTATGCGAAATGCGCAGCACCTTGGAGCATCAGTGGAAAATGTCGATGCAAAGCTATTAGGAAATGAAGAGGAATTACTGTTAATACGACACCTGATTCGTTTTCAGGAAGAGCTGGAAATTTCAGTGAATGATTTGACACCTTCCCGGATGGCTGTACACGTATTTAACACCGCCAAAGCATTCAATCAATTTTACAATAAACATCAAGTTATCAATGCCGGCACCAGAGAACTGGCAAAAGCACGGCTGATGCTTACTGAGGCTTCCGGTGTCGCTCTGAAAACAGGATTGAATTTGTTGGGAATCGACGTTTTGGAAAGAATGTAAAAATAGAAGAAAAATAGGAGAAAGATTAAAAATATGTATGTGCCCAAATATCTTTTTTTTACCAAAGGCATCGGAATTCATAGAGAAAAGCTGGCGTCCATGGAAATAGCTCTCAGGGATGCCGGAATAGCCCAATTAAACATTGTGGAGGTTTCTTCCATATTTCCACCTCATTGTCAGATTATTGACTTTAAAGAGGGATTATCCATGCTTTTACCCGGAGAAGTCACCCCCTGCATTCTGGCCAAGGTTCACTCCAACGAACCCGGCCGAAGAATCGTTGCCAGTATCGGCCTTGCCCTTCCCCGGGAAGAAGGCAAGTATGGATTTTTATCACCTCACCATTCATATGGTGAAACAGAGGAGGAGGGGGGCGAATATGCCGAGGACCTGGCGGCAACCATGTTGGCCAACACACTGGGAATCGATTTTGATGTAGACAAAGATTATGATGAGCGAAAAGAAGTATTCCGAATGTCAGGAAAAATCGTGGAAACCTGGCATACCACATTGGGCGCACTTGGACATGAAAGCGGCAAGTGGACAACAGTGGTTGTTGCAGCGGTTTTTGCAGGTAGCCAAAAATAATCAACCTTGAAACAGGCAGACAAACATGGGAATTCCTGGCGATTCTGCCCAGCGGTCCCGGAGGTCATCCGGCGCTTTTTCTTCAAAACCAACAGAGAGATAAATATTTTTCAGTTTCGGATTTTTGGTCAGCGAGATTACCCTTCGGTATCCTTCCTTTTTGACCATTTCCACAAAAGAACGAATAAGAAAAAGGCCCACCTGATGATCCCGGTAGCGGGTGGCAACCGCCAGGGCACCCAGTTCTACTGTGTTATTGGTTAAATTGATTTTTTCCACACAACCGACAGGGATGCCATCAATTTTGGCCATAAAAAAATTTTGCCTTGAAATTGATATATGTTCACGGCTTCTTGGCTTGATTAAGCCTTTTGAAACGTAAGGCTTCAAAATATCTTCCACCATGCGGACCTGCCTTTCTGAATCGACTCTTTCAAGCGTTTCAGAAAAGTTATTGGCAATTAAAGTTCCGGTGCCCTCAAGGCTGAACAATTCATGTTTAATGCAATGTTTTCTTGCCGGCACAATGTGAATACGATCGATTTGTTTATCTTCGATTTTATTGCAGATTTTTTCAATGATAGCCTTAAAATTCGTGTTGGCAATCAAATCACCATAAGCCACTATTTTTTTTTCCCGGATCAAACGAAGCGCATTTTTTGTTGTGAGGGCATTTAGCTTGCGGCCTTTTTCATCGGTCAGATATTTTCTTTCCACAAAAACAATTTTGTCAACACCAGTTTTGAAATTCAGTGCATAGTCATAAAAATCCTCACCGGTTTCAACTGGAATCCGGCAAATCTTTGTGTTGGGTAATTTTTGTTGTAAAAAGATGAAGTATTTTCGGTTGGAAAACCGGTTGGCCAAATCATGAAGCAAAATTGTCTGAACGCCCAGCCGGTCCATAAATTTTATGTCACTTAAAACATGCTTGATGTTTTCCCGCAGGATCGACTCCCGGCAGGCAATTAAAATTCGAGTCCCACCCAGCACATTTTTGTATTCCTGAATATAAAGTTTAGGCATCAAAAAAGTCATGTACACCGGAAAATCCGGCAGCCTGGTTAGCCCCACAACGGCTTTGTTGTCAGCACGCTTCAAGGGGTTGCGGTTTATAACTGCGACCACATCAAAACTAAATTATATCACAGTCCTTTACAATCCGAAAAGTTTAAAAGACTATTGAGTTTGTGTGGTCTCTGTGTTATCGAATATGGGAAGCAATTAAAAAAGGTTCTATAGCTTTTCAAAATCACTTGGTAAGGGTATTATAAATGGAAAGGGATAAGCGCCCAGATTTGAATGATTCCTCTTTTAAGTCTCTTTCCTTTGATTTTTCCACAATCAAAGCACTGCTGGCAACCACCAATCGATACCGGACCTTGTTCGAAAATGCCGGGGATGCGATTT
>SKZT01000121.1 GCA_007127235.1 Desulfobacteraceae bacterium | reverse complement strand
GCCAGGATCAAACTCTCCAGTTTTATCCTTATTGCATATCCTCGCTTATCGCAAGAATACCTAATTTCTAACCCTTCAAGCGTTTCGTCACTATTTAGTTTTCAAAGATCAAAAAAGTATCGCTGTTTTTGTTCAATATACACATTTAGCTTTCGTGTGTCAATAAAAATTTGTAATTTTAACCAGCCGAAATATTCACACCGAAAGCTTTATAGATATAGAGGACTTTTATGAGTTTGTCAAGAAAAAATTATTGTTTAATTTTAACAATATGAAACTTTTTCTTGCCGGCTCTTAATAGTATTTCGTTACTTCTAAAATTTTCTTCAGTGATGGTTTGGTCGAATTTTTCTATTCTGTTTCCGTTGATATAAGCGCCACCCTGTTCTATAAGCCTTCTTGCAGCTGCCCCGGAGCTACATAGATCAACCATATGAAACAGCTTAAATGCCGCAATTCCGTTTTGGACTTTTAAAATATCTATTTGCGAAGTAGGCACGGATGCCAGCTTATTGGAGGATGGTTTTCTGGGTATCGAGCTTGATGGTAACAAGTCTTCGGAAATAATTCTGGATCCAAACATTTTTGCTGCGGCTTCATGGGCTTTCAATGCCTCTTTTCGTCCATGTACAAGCAAAGTGGCTTCGAAGGCCAATGCACTTTTGGCCATATTCAGTTGTTGCCCTGAAAGGTTTTGGATCGCTTTTATTTCATTTATGGGTAGAAATGTGAAGAGTGCTAAAAACCGGCTTACATCCAGATCGTCGGAATTGATCCAGAATTGATAATAATCATAGGGAGAGGTTCGTGCTGCATCGAGCCAAACAGCGCCGCCGGCTGTTTTTCCCATTTTGGCACCACTGCTTGTGGTAATCAGGGGAAATGTAATACCAAATACAGTATCCTGTTTTATTTTTCTTACAAGATCAATACCCGCTACTATATTTCCCCACTGATCACTTCCACCGAGCTGAAGTTTGCAATTACATTGTTCATATAACATTAAGAAATCATAAGCCTGGAGTAGCATATAGTTGAATTCGATAAAACTAAGGCCTTCTTCAGACTCAAGCCTGGATCGATAACTTTCGGCCTTTATCATGCGGTTGACACTGAAACATCGCCCAATATCTCTCAAAAAAGGTATGTACTCGATTTTTGTAAGCCATTCGGCATTGTTCAACAGCAATGCTTTATTATCTTCAAAATCGATAAAATGTGACAACTGTTTTTTAATGCCCTTGACATTTACTTCAACGATTTCGGGTGTAAGCAGTTGGCGCATTTCTGTTTTACCGCTTGGATCACCCACCAAACCTGTTCCGCCACCAACAAGGGCGATGGGCCTGTGGCCTTTTTTTTGCATATGGGCAAGGGCCATTATGGGCAGTAAATGGCCCACATGAAGACTAGAAGCTGTAGGATCAAAGCCTATGTAACAAGATACGTTTGGGGCTTCTAAAAAGTCGTTAAGTTCCTGGTCATGTGTTGTTTTTTCAACAAAGCCTCTTTCTTTAAGGGTATCGAGCACATTCATTTCCGTTTTTTCCTCATTATTTGTTTGCATACTCTACTGCTCTTGTTTCGCGAATAACTGTCACTTTGATCTGCCCCGGAAATGTTAATGATTCTTCTATTTTTTTAACAATATCTTTGCTTAACAAAACGGATTGTTCATCGGAGAGGGTTTCACTTTCGACGATAACCCGGACTTCCCTTCCTGCTTGAATTGCATAAGAGGCGGCAACGCCTTTGAAAGAAGTTGCAATTTTTTCCAGATCTTCAAGGCGTTTGATATAGTTTTCCAAAAGCTCTTTTCTGGCTCCTGGCCTGGCCCCCGAAAGGCTATCGGCTGCCTGAACCAAAAGAGCATATACGGAATTGGGAGGAACGTCTTCATGGTGAGCTGCAATTGCATGAACAACCCTGTGAGATTCGTTATATTTTTTGGCAAGCTTGGAGCCTATAAGAGCATGGGGCCCTTCAACTTCGTGGTCAACAGCTTTCCCGATATCATGTAAAAGCCCCATTCTTTTGGCTAACTTTTGATTCAAGCCCAATTCCGCTGCCATGATTCCGGTTAAAAAACCGACTTCAATGGAATGCTGCAAAACATTTTGAGCATAACTTGTACGAAATTTTAATCTTCCCAGAATATGGATCAGTTCTGAATTAATACCATGTACACCAAGATCAAATGCTGCCAGTTCTCCTGCTTCTTTGATTGCCTGGTCAACTTCAATGCCGACTTTTTTTACGACATCTTCAATTCTTGCCGGATGGATTCTCCCATCAGAGATAAGTATCATAAGTGACATGCGTGCAATTTCTCTTCTAACAGGATTGAATCCGGACAAGATGACGGCTTCCGGAGTGTCATCAATAATCAGATCAATGCCGGTGGCGGCTTCCAAAGCACGAATATTTCTTCCTTCCCTGCCAATTATTCTGCCTTTCATTTCATCATTGGGAAGCTGGACCACCGATACTGTCCTTTCGGCGACATAGTCTCCGGCATAGCGCTGAATGGCAGCTGCAATGATTTTTTTGGCTTTTTTATCTGCGGTCTCTTTTGTTTCGTTTTCAATTTTTTTGATTAGTTTAGCACCTTCATAACGGGCTTCATTTTCCATTGCGCGAATCAAAAGATCTTTGGCCTGTTCCGCAGTAAGGCCGCTAATTTTTTCCAGTTGATTTTTTTGCTCCGCAAGCATTTGTTCATACTTGCTTTCGTTTTTTGCTACTTGATTTTCACGATTAATTATTTCTCTTTCTCTTTGTACAATTTCATTTTCTTTTTTTTCAAATTGATCGAGCTTTCTGTAAATATTTTCTTCCTTTTGTATCAATCTGATTTCTTTATTTTTTAATTCTGATAAGGTTTCTTTTTTTTCTGCTTCAAAATCGCTTTTCATTTTAAAGAGTTTGTCTTTGGCTTCAAGCTTTGCTTCTTTCAACAATGTTTCAGATCTGCGCTTAGCATCTTCAATAACTCTTGAAGCCTGATCCTCACTCGCTTTGATTTTTTGAGCATCAAAATAACCCTTAGCCCAAAGAGAAATAAAAAAACCGGCCCCAAAACCGATTAGAGTCAATAGGATGGTATATTCGCCCATTTTTTATCTCCGAATTCATCTCGTCCCATATTCTTTTTGCGCATCCTTAGTTTTGACAATCAGAATGAATCCAAAAAGTAAATTTAACCAGCAAATTCAATAGTTTTTTTAATTTAATAAGATGATTAAAGAATAGTAATTTATTGAGGTGGAATATGGTAGAAATATTTTGGGGCAAAAACAAGTAGTAATGATCGTTATAAAACCCCCGCCTTTGTGCCGTGTTGATCGGTCTTTGAACCTTTAGGTTCAAGTGGGTGCCATGTGGTTTCTTTAGGCTTTTCTGTGCTCGCAGAACTTGCTCACCAAAACCAGGGAAAGCTCCCTTTCAGATCTGTGTTGGGTCAAAGAGCATCTCACAATCACGTACACGGCAGGGGCTTAATTTTGAATATTTCAGACTGCGCTACCGGCTGTTTTTTTCAAGAACATCCTTCGTTATAAAGTTCCAAAGTATTGATATTTGGTCCCAGTCTCATCAAAAAGATCCTAAATGAAATCAAATCTGCATTTTTTCGTTTGTACCCAAGCTCTTATCGAGGATTTCCAGTATATCTTTGGATCTTTTTCCGATTTTAAGCTTTATCTCGTTGTTTGCATTTAACAGTTCGATATTTCTTTTAGCGAGATTTAATGCAGCTACAACCAGGACCATCATTTTTTTTGGATCTGACATTTCTTCGGCAAATTGATTTTGAACCGATAAAACCTCTTGTGTCAGTAAGTTCACAACCTTTTCCGCCTGAACCATTTCCAGATTGGTCTTGAACTTATAGCTTTCACCAAACAATTTTATATTCAAATAATTATTCAAGGTATCTATAATTTACTTTTTCCACCCCGGCTTACGCCTTATGGTTATTGGAGTTGATAGGTATTTGAATATCTTGTAGTTTTGTCAACAAGCTATCAATTTTAGACCTAACAAACGATCTTTCTTCAATAAGTTTGTTTTCAGCCTCAATTTTTTCCTGGAGTTCTATTTCCAGTTGGGCAATATATTCTTTTTGATCTTGTATTTCGACCTCAAGCGCTTTTCGAACATCAATTAATTTCTGAATTTTATTTTCTACTTCATCAAAATGTTCTAAAATCTGATTATCGTCCAATCCTCACCTCATCTTTTTTATTAATTATAAACTTTCATATGCCTTAAAGTCAAGGTTTTTATTATAGTGTTTTAGGAGCCTTTCTTCTGCTTTTTTAAGCTCTTCCGCTGAATTAACACCTATGAATTCATCAGGTGATTTTCCTACGATGGCTCCAATCATTTTATTTTCCCGATATGCCATTTGAATGATATCGGTAAGATAATATTCTCCCTTGATGTTATTGGGTTCGATTTTTTTTACGGAATCGATCAAAAAATTTTTTTCAACGCAATAAATACCGGTATTGATTTTGTTAATTTTTTTTTCATTTTCATCGGCATCAGACTCCTCAACGATTTTAGTCACCAGATGCCTTTTGTCAAAAACTATTCTTCCATAACCATATGGATTGTCCGTACTGACTGCCTGAATGGTAACGTCATTGGATTCATTAATATGATGCTGTATAAGCATTTTCAATGTATTGGCTCTCACCAAAGGAACGTCACCACATAATACCACGACATTTCGTATTTTTTTGTCAATAAGCGGAATGGCTTTTAATACCGCATCTCCTGTACCCTTTGGTACATTTTGGGTGGCAAAATAGATATCACGATGATTTTGGGAAATTGTTTTTTTAACTGTATCAGCTTGATAACCAACAACAACGATAATATTTTTTTCGACAATTTGTTTTAATGTTTCCATGATATGAATTATCATGGCTTTTCCATTGAGTTCATGTAACACTTTTGCTTTATCGGATTTCATGCGTGTTCCAAATCCCGCGGCAAGAACGATGAATGCTAAATCATCAAATGAACCCATTTTTTCCCCATTTAGAATTTTTAGAATTTTTTTAAAAAAAAAGGACATTCTATTACCAATAGAGTGCCCTTTTTCATATTTTGTTTGAGTTCTAGTTAAGATTGTTACTTTCTTTTGCTTTCAGCTAGCTGCATTCTATGGAGAGCTCTTTCGAGTGCGGCTCTTGCCCTGGTAAAGTCGATATCCTCGCGTGCCTCTCTCTCCAGTCTTTTTTTAGCCCTTTCCAGAGCGGTTCTAGCTCTTTCCAGGTCAATGTCCCGTCTTCTTTCAGCAGAAT
The DNA here is from genome assembly GCA_007127235.1 of Desulfobacteraceae bacterium. Lineage (GTDB taxonomy): Bacteria > Desulfobacterota > Desulfobacteria > Desulfobacterales > SKZT01 > SKZT01. Next base: position 10,169 of record SKZT01000121.1, on the reverse strand, counting down.
TAGCTAAAATAGTGACTTTGTCAGGACGTGCTTCAGCAAACCCTCCACTTATAAATACTTGTCTTTCCAGACCCTGAGCATCTTCGTATTTTACACTCCCAAGCTTCAGGGTGGTTAGAAATGGAGTATGTCCGATAAGCACACCGAATTCTCCGAGTTCGCCGGGTGCCATGACAATCTTTGCCTCTTCCTGAACAACGACTTTCTCGGGTGTGACAATTTCAACTGTAATATTTCCAGCCATATTGAAGCCTCGTTTTATTTATTCTTGTGACATTTTTTGGGCTTTTTCCACAGCTTCTTCTATTCCGCCTACCATGTAAAAGGCCTGTTCGGGAAGATCATCGTGTTTGCCATCAACAATTTCTTTGAAACCCCGGATGGTGTCTTCGATTTTAACATATTTTCCAGACATTCCGGTAAATGTTTCTGCGACATGGAAAGGTTGGGACAAAAACCTTTGGATTCTTCTGGCCCTTCCAACGGTTACTTTATCTTCATCCGATAATTCTTCCATACCCAATATAGCGATAATATCTTGCAATTCTTTATATTTTTGCAAAATCCGTTGAACTGAGCGGGAAACCAGATAGTGATCTTCGCCGATAAAATTGGCATCAAGTATGCGAGATGTTGAATCCAGGGGGTCAACGGCCGGATAGATGCCCAGTTCGGCAATTTGCCGGGACAACACAACAGTTCCATCCAAGTGAGCAAAAGTCGTGGCCGGTGCCGGGTCTGTCAAGTCGTCAGCAGGTACATAAACGCACTGAACAGCGGTAATGGAACCTTTGTCTGTAGAAGTAATACGTTCCTGGAGTTCCCCAAGGTCAACAGCGAGGGTAGGCTGGTAACCTACAGCTGAAGGCATACGCCCTAAAAGGGCTGATACTTCGGATCCAGCTTGTGTAAAACGGAAGATGTTATCAATAAAGATAAGAACGTCCTGACCTTCCTCATCTCTAAAATATTCTGCCTGAGTCAGACCTGAAAGTGCAACCCTCATTCTAGCCCCGGGTGGTTCTGTCATTTGCCCGTATACAAGAGCTGCTTTGGGAAGAACACCTGAGTCTTTCATTTCGTGATACAGGTCGTTTCCTTCACGAGTACGTTCACCTACGCCTGCAAAAACGGATATACCACCATGCTGCATGGCGATGTTGTGTACCATTTCCATCATGATGACCGTTTTTCCAACGCCAGCGCCTCCGAACATTCCCATTTTTCCACCGCGAGGGAATGGAACAAGCAGATCAATAACTTTGACACCTGTTTCGAGTACGCGGACTGTTACATCCTGTTCCGTAAATTTAGGTGCCGGACGATGGATAGATAATGTTTTTTCATGGCTTACCGGTCCAAGACCATCCACAGGCTTCCCAACGACATTTAACACCCGGCCCAAAGCCGCTTGACCTACAGGCATGGTAATGGGTTTTTCTGTGTTTCTAACTTCCATGCCTCGCACCAAGCCATCGGTAACATCCATGGCAATGGTTCTGACCACGTTATCACCTAGATGCTGAGCCACCTCCACCACCAGGTTGTCTTCCTCATCGTCGATTGCAGGGTTTGTAATCAACAATGCGGTAAGAATTTCCGGGAGTTCTCCCGGTTCGAATTCAACGTCTACAACAGGTCCCATAACCTGTTTGACTAATCCAGTCTTTGCTCCCATTTATGGTCCTCCTATAAGAATAAATGCATATGCAATTTTAAATTCAAGAACTACCCTTTAAGGGCCTCAGCACCGCCCACGATATCCATCAAATCTGCCGTAATGGCAGCCTGACGGGCTTTGTTATAAATAAGTGTCAAGTTCTCTAACATATCATTACATGCCTTTGTCGCATTATCCATGGCGGACATTCTTGCGGCATGCTCACTGGTAGAGGTTTCCAACATGGCACTGTAAAGCTGAACATATACATTTCTGGGTAACATTTGCCCTAGGACTTCATCGGCTGAAGGTTCGCAAATGTGCTCAGGCATGTAGATGGTATCTTTTTCTTCGATTTCTTCTTCTTGTTCAATGGGTGGAATGGGCAATATTTGTTTTAGAACAGGCACTTGCCTTGCGACACTTCTAAATTCGGAATATACTACATATACTTCGTCGTAAGTTCCTGTCAGAAATTCTTCTATCAAAGTGCCGCCCGATATTGAAGCAATATTGAATCCGAATTTCGAACCGATTATTCCCAAGTGCTCGCTGGCAATTGTATAACCGGCCTTTCTGGCCCAGTCTCTTCCCTTTTTTCCGAAGTTGGTCAGTGAAACATCAATTCCCTTTTCAGCGCAGTCTTTTGCAAAACGTGCGGCTTTGTTGATTAGGTTTGAATTGAATCCACCGCATAGCCCTCGGTCTGATGTGCACAACACTATATTGATGTTTTTTATCTCCTCCCGGGGTATTAACAGCGGACTAGCATCTTCGCCTGCCTTTCCAGCAAGATTTCCAAGAACTTCTGCAAATTTTCCCGCGTAAGGTCGAAAACCTTCCATATCGTTTTGCGCACCTCTCAATTTCGAGGCTGCCACCATATTCATGGCTTTGGTAATCTGCTTGGTTTTCTTGACTGCGGATATCTTTAATTGGACGTCTTTTAATTGTGCCATACAACTTTAGCCCTTATCGCTTGAAGCTGTTACATCTTGATTTAAACGACCCGAAAGATGTCAGCTTGTTATATTATGGTGTCCTTAAATTCTTCATCATAAGCATTTAAGGCGTTCCTCATCTTCTCATCCATTTCATCGGTGATCTCTTTCTTTTCCTTGATTTCATCCATGACCTGAGAAAAGCGATCTTCCATGAACTTATATAATCCGGCTTCATATTTTCCGACAACTTCAAGGGGATATTTATCCAAGTATCCTCTGGTACCGGCGAAAAGAATGATAATTTGTTTTTCCAATGGAAGTGGATTGTATTGTGGTTGTTTTAGAATTTCAACCAGTCTTGCCCCCCGGGTCAACTGTCGTTGGGTTGATTTATCGAGGTCACTTCCAAAGGCTGCAAAAGCCTCAAGCTCCCGATATTGGGCCAGATCGAGTCTCAATGTTCCGGCAACCTGCTTCATGGCCTTGGCCTGTGCGGCCCCACCGACTCTGGAAACGGAAAGGCCGACATTGATAGCCGGACGAACACCTGCGAAAAACAAGGCCGGCTCAAGATAAATCTGCCCGTCGGTAATAGAGATAACGTTTGTGGGAATATATGCAGATACGTCACCTGCTTGTGTTTCGATTATAGGCAGGGCAGTCAAGGAACCTGCACCAAGTTCATCATTAAGCTTGGCGGCTCGTTCCAACAATCTTGAATGGTTGTAAAAAATATCACCCGGGTAGGCCTCACGCCCCGGAGGCCGTCTCAGCAGAAGTGAAATTTGTCTGTAAGCAGCCGCCTGTTTGGACAAGTCGTCATAAATAATGAGAGCATGTTTTCCATTGTCCCTGTAATATTCGCCCATGGCGCATCCTGCAAAGGGGGCAATGTACTGAAGCGTTGCCGGGTCACTGGCACAGGCAGCTACCACGGTTGTGTACTCCATGGCCCCATGCTGTTCCAAAACTGCCACAACCTGGGCTACCGTCGATTTTTTAAGTCCCGACGCAACGTAGATACAGTAAACATCCTGCCCTTTCTGACTGATGATTGAATCCACAGCGATGGCCGACTTTCCAACCTGACGGTCTCCAATGATCAACTCCCGCTGACCTCTTCCCACCGGTGTCATGGCGTCTATGGCTTTGAGCCCGGTTAGCATGGATTCATGTACACTTTTTCGGGCAATAACACCTGGCGCGGTCATTTCAACACGCCGTGTCTCTTTTGTATCGATTGGTCCTTTGCCATCCAGGGGTTCCCCGACAGCCGAAACAACGCGTCCGAGGACAGCATCACCCACAGGAACCTGTGCGATTCTTCCGGTGCGTTTAACGATGTCCCCTTCTTTAATGTGTCTGTCTTCGCCCATGATGGCAACACCCACATTGTCCTCTTCCAGGTTCAGAACAACGCCGAGTACGCCTCCGGTGAATTCTACGAGTTCCAAAGCCATTACTTTTTCGAGACCATATACTCTTGAGATACCATCACCGACTGACAATACAATTCCGGTCTCACTCAATTCGACTTTTTTGTCGAAATCTGCAATTTGATCTTTAATTATTTGACTAATTTCTTCTGCTCTTAGTTCCATTATACACTCTCACCCCTTTTTAAAGATTCTCTCATATTGAGTAATTGTGTTTTGATACTTCCGTCCAAAACAAGGTCCCCAATTTTGGTTACGATCCCTCCGATAAGACTCAAATCCTGCTCTACCTGCAAAACTACATCCTTTCCTGTCCTTTTATGTAAAGCCTCGCGTATTCTTTCCACGCTTTCGGAAGAAAGGTCTGTAGCCGAAACCAGATTGACCCTGACTATTCCCTTAAGTTCATCAGCCATTTGATGGAAATAATCGTTAATAATGCCAATAAATTTAATTCGTCCCTTATCGAACAACAAAATCAGAAATGATTCCATAACCTTGGAAACCTCTAATTTTTCGATTAAGACGTTAAGAACTTTTTTTCGCGATTCAATATCGTAAAGAGGATTACTGATTGCTCTTTCAAGCGCCTCATTATCTTTTAGCAGGTCAGCGAATCTCCCGAGTTCTTCTCGATAAATTTCGGTTTGATCATTTTCTTTGCCGATAAGTAAGAGTGCCTTGGCATAACGCCGCGCTATCACTAAGTTTTTCACTATGCCACCACCTTGTTTAAGTATTCGTCGACGAGTCTTTCCTGATCATCGCCTGAGATTTTTTCTTGGATAATTACTTCAGCCCTAGCCATAGCGCTATCAAGAACGTCTTCTTTCAGCCGTATTTTGGCTTTTTCGAACTCGTGTTCGATGTTCTTTTTCGCTTGTGCTTCCAGTTTTACCGCAGCAGTTTCAGCCTCCTGGAGGATTCTTTTCTTGGCATCATTTCCCTGTTTGACATATTCCTCAATGATGTTTTCGGCCTCTTTCTCAAGTCTGGAAATTTTTTCAACATAAGCAGCCAATTCTTGTTCTGCTTGCGTTTTTCTATTTTCAAGGTCTTCCAACTGATCTTTGATGCCTTTGATCCTTGAGCTAAGAACTTTTTTCGTGGGTTTTCGCAGCAAAAGAAACAATGCAATTACAAGTACTGAAAAGTTAAAAATACGGTAGGTATCTGTGACTTGCCATTGCGACGCTGCTGATGCCCCTGTCGCTCCGAACAATAGAAAAACGACCACCAATATCCAGATGAGATTGGTGTTTCTATTTTTCCCATATTGTTGAGATTTCGACTTGCTCTTGCATCGGATAGCAGGAATTTTCATTAGACAGCCCTCCCCAAAATTTTTTCGCCTATTGCCCGCGCAAATGAATCGATTTCTTTTTGTAATGATGCCTGGACCACTTCGGCTTCCTTTGAGATTTTTTCGCGAGCTTCAGCCATATTTGCCTGAGCTTTTTTGTTTATCTCATCAACAATTCTTTTTTCTTCCTGCGTGGCTTCGGCAATCAGGGCATCTTTTTCCTGAAGCCCCCGAGAGCGCGCGTCCTTTATCCCACCAATAAAAGTTTCTTCTTTTTCTTTGGCATCATCCTGAGCAGCAAAGATGTTTTGCTCCAAACCGTTTATTTTTTCTTTTCTCTCCTTTAGCACCTTGCGAATGGGCCTGTAGAGAATTCGATTCAATATCCAAACCAGAAGTAAAAAATTTGCAATCTGGATAACAATCGATCCATCAATTTTAATCATGAAGTGCCTCCATCGTTTTTTGGAAACTCCATCCGTCTTTTTTCAATTCTCTAAAAAACTTCTCCTATAGACTTGAACTCGGGCGGCTTATAACTCAGCCTAAAAAAATTGTCAAAGGTTTTTTTGAAAATTTTAATACTTTCCTAAATTTTACCGGCCAATTTTATTTCTCATATTTTTTTTTCGGGAAAATTTAGTTGCTTACATTTCAATTACTTTGAAAACCGCATACCTTAAAAATTCGGAATCAATCGAACATAAACCGCCGCATACTTATGTTTAACAGCAGACCCAAAGACACCATTGTTGTAAACATCGAGGATCCGCCATAGCTAATCAGGGGCAGCGGAGCACCTACTACAGGCATCAATCCCATGACCATACCGACATTAATAAAAACCTGAAAAAATATCATGGCGGTAATACCCACAGCCAGCATAGTACCAAAAGGATCCTGGGATCGATGAGCTATTTTCAAGCCCTTTAAAATTATTATGAAAAACAGTAAAAGGAAAAATGCGCCTCCAACAAAGCCCCATTCCTCCGCCAAAACCGAAAAGATAAAATCGGTATGCTGCTCAGGTAAAAATGATAAGGCGTTCTGGGTGCCTTCCAGGTACCCTTTACCGGTAATCATACCCGAACCAATGGCAATTTTTGACTGGATGACATGATAGCCGGCCCCTAAAGGATCACGATCCGGGTTCAAAAAGTTCAGTATCCGTTTTTGTTGGTATTCTTTTAAAAGGCACCATGCCACAGGAGTGCATACGAATCCCGCTGCTGCAATGGATATTAAGGTTTTTCGTTTTATTTTGACAAAAACTGTCATGGCAACAGCTATAAATCCCAAGAGGAGTGCTGATCCCAGATCGGGCTGCTTAACGATCAGTATAAAAGGGATAGCGGTGTATATCAAAGGCAGAAGAAGTTCCCCAAAGCCCAAACCCCTGGGATTACCGAAGCTTGAATAATATTTTGCCAGAATAACAATAATTGAAAGCTTTGCAAATTCAGAAGGCTGGATCGACAATGTTCCTAACACCAACCATCGTTTAGAGCCAGCAACATATTTTCCGGAGACCAAAACAGCGATCAACAAAAGAATACAAAAAACATACAGCAAGCCGGCCCATTGATTCAACCGCTTATAATTTATAGTAAAGGCGATGGTCATCAATACCAGCCCTATACAAACCCAGGTAATCTGCCTGATATACAGGGCTTTGTTAAGTTCGGCGGAAGATGTTACCAAGGCACTATAGAGTATCAGCAGTCCCAAAAAAGCCAAAAAGAGGATAATAACCAAAAGGCCCCAGTCAAAGTTTTTTATAAGCCGCCTGTCTATCAATTTTTGATCGACTCCAGGTAGTTTTGGATCAGTTGCTGTGCAATGGGTGCCGCCGTCGAGGACCCCTGTTCTCCATGTTCAACAATTACAGTTACAGCGATTGTGGGGCTCTCAGAGGGCGCATATGCGACAAAGAGCGCATGGTTTTTGAAGTGGTGGGGTATTTCAGATTCTTTAAAAGACTCACTTCTTTTTCGCCCAACAACTTGTGCTGTTCCGGTTTTTCCGCTCATGAATTCCTCATGCTTCAGCCTGGCAATCCTCCCTGTCCCTCGACCGGAGTTAACCACTTCCCAGAGACCTTTGCGAACAATGTCTATATTTTTTTGGCTGACAGGCAGTTTTCCTATGATCTGTGGTTTGGATTCAAGCAGGACATTTCCCTCTGCAGTTTCCACCTGTTTTAAAATCTGCGGTTTATAAAGGGTTCCACCGTTTGCGATAGATGAAACCATTACCAGCAGCTGCAAAGGCGTTGTGAGATTATATCCCTGCCCAATGGCCACTGACAATGTCTCACCTTTCTGCCAGGCAATCCCTGTTCTTTTTCTTTTCCAACTGGCTGTCGGCACAAGGCCCCTGGCTTCATGGTCTAAATCGATACCGGTTAGTTCTCCCAAACCAAATGCTCTAGCATACCATGCAAGACGGTCGACTCCGAGTTTCAAACCGAGCTGGTAAAAAAAAACATCACAGGATTCGGCTAAAGCCTTATAGATATCAACCTCACCGTGCCCCCCTTTTTTCCAACATCTGAAATCGCGATCTCCAAAACGATAAAATCCGGGACAAAAGATGGTGTTTGTATCATCAATGATACCTTCCTCCAAACCTGCAACAGCCGCAACGATTTTATAAATCGATGCCGGAGGGTATCCTGCTTGTATAGCTTTGTTTTCCATGGCTCTAAAAGGATTGGAAATGATTTTCTGCCATTGTTTTTGGGACAAACCCCCGACGAAAACATTGGGATCAAATGCAGGACTATTGGCCATGGCAAGAATATGACCGTTGTTGGGATCCATTGCCACGACAGCCCCAGGCCTATTGTCTAGAAGTTCTTCTGCTTTTTCCTGCAGCAAATGGTTTATGGTTAAATATATGTTATTTCCCGGTTGAGCTTCTACGGTTTCCAAAACCCGATAAACTTGTCCGATGGCATTGACCTCCACCTGACGTCCCCCCCGTTTTCCTCTAAGAAATTTTTCATAACTTTTTTCAACACCAAACTTGCCGATCAGATCTCCGCTTTTGTATTGGTCATAATGGTAATTTCCGAGTTCTTTTAAATTAATCTCTCCCAAATAGCCGATAAGGTGGGCAGCACTTTTCTCCCTGATGTAATGCCTGCGAATTTTCACATCAATCACTATTCCGGGCAGATCAAATCTGCTTACTTCAATGGCGGCAAGTAAGTCCCGACCAATATCCGGCTTGAGCAATATTGTTTCGTAAGGTGATACGGACTTGGCATTGGCAATTTTTTCCCTGATTTCTTCTTCTGTCACGTTAATTGTTCCGGCCAATTTGGTGATAGTCTCCTCCAAAGGCCGTGCATCTTTTAAAATAATGCCAAGGTCGAAAGAAGGTCGATTATCAACCATGATTCTCCCGTTTTGATCAAAAATCAAGCCCCTGGGAGGATCAATACTTTGAAGTCTGATGCGGTTATTTTCCGATAATTTTCGAAATTTTTCCCCTTCAACAATTTGCAGATAAAACAGCCGAAATAAAAGCATACAAAAAGCTGCCACAAGAATAAAAACAGCCCCTGTCAACCGCTGTTTGTACCAATTACTGTCCGAAGAATTTAGATACTTTTTCAAAATATAGGGCTTTCCATTTGACCTGAAAATTTTTAACAAGTATCAGAAGCAGAGGCCCCAGAATTGAGCCCCACAGAACTTGTACCATTATCAACCTGAATGTGTCATGATGAAAATAGAAGCTTTTTTCGAATAAAGCCATCACGCCCATAATCAAAATATTTTGGCAAATGATTACGAAAGCAATAATTGCGGGTATCAAAACAAGGTTGGCCGTGTGTAAGTATTTGGTAATCCATCGTATACCAATAAAAAGCCAAAGATATACGGTTATATATAAACCAAAAGGACTGCTTGAAATACTGTCCATCAAAATACCCATCAATATTACGAAAATGCCACTTTCCTTGATGGGTCGATAAATAGCTGTATATACGACAAAAACAACCATTATATCGAAAAAATCTGCAAAAAAACCGATTCTTGGGGCAACAGATGTCTGAAACAAAAGAAAAGCAATAATTACAAATACGTTAAAAAAATAAGCCATTAAGGCCTCTCGTAGTCCTTCTCATTTGTGAATAAGATAACTATTACTTCTTCGAGTTTTTCAAAATCGACAAATGGAATAACTGCAATTTCCTGAAAAATGCTTGAGTTTTTCTTTACTGCGCTATGCACCCTGCCAACTCTCAATCCTTTTGGAAAAACACCGTCCAAACCCGAAGAAATAACGATATCTCCCTCATTAATGTCATATTTTCCCAGGACATAATGAAAAGAAAATCGTTCTGTTGAAGAGCCCCTGATAATTCCTCTTGCGCGGGTTTTTTGGACAAGTGAATCAATAGCACTATTTCTGTCAGTAAGCAGCAATACTTTTGCATAGCGATCGGTTACCTCGATGATTTGTCCTATAACCCCATCGGGAACCACCACGGGAAATCCCTTTTTTATACCATGGGAAAATCCTTTGTTGATTACAATGCTTTGAAACCAAGGGGAAGGATCCATAGCGATGACCTGCGCGGCAAGAGTGGGATGATTTATCGTTGGTTGAAAATTCAAAATATTTTTGAGTCTGAGATTTGAAAGCCTCGCTTCTATACATTCGTTGTTTTTTTCTATATACTTGCTGAGTTCCCTTTTAAGTTCCTCGTTTTCTTTGGCTACAGATACGAGAAAAAAATAATGTTTCCATAGATTTTGAGCAAACCGGATAATTGTATCCAGGCCGTTTTGAAAAGGGGCTATAACGGCAAT
>SKZT01000238.1 GCA_007127235.1 Desulfobacteraceae bacterium | reverse complement strand
CCGCTTCATCGGTCACTGAAACCGCTTCATCGGTCACTGAAACCGCTTCATCGGTCACTGAAGCCGCTTCATCGGTCACAGCTTGCTGCGAGTCCGAATCTGTTTGCGGCTTTGTAGCTGATGCCTGATCCTGCAAGCTTTTTTGGATTTCCGGATCATTATCCATTTCTTCCACATCACTTGCATTTTCGCTGTCGTTGTTAATTTGATCTGTTAATTTTTCTTTTAGTTGCTCTGACATTAAAAAAATACCCCCTTAGCCTAGTATAAGTATTCACCTTAATTAAGGTGAAATAACCACATAAATATAACATCTCATTTTTTAAAATCAACGTTTATTTTTCAAAATCGTGCAAAAATATGATCCAGTATTTGTTCCACCACCTGTTTAATGGAAAGTTTTGTTGAATCGATGCATATTGCGTCATGGGAGGCTTTCAGGGGGGCCAACTGCCTGGTGCTGTCGTTTTGATCCCGTTGGCGAATTTGTTTTTCCACCTGTTCAAAGGTGCTTGAGGATTGGGATTCTATTTCGTTATACCGGCGCATTGCTCTGGTTTGGGGATTGGCATCAAGAAAAAATTTGATATCTGCATTGGCAAAAACCACAGTACCCATATCCCGGCCTTCGGCAACCACCCCTTTATTTTCGCCCATTTTTCGCTGCAAATACAGAAGTTTTTGGCGGACAATGGGATTGGCGGAAACTTTTGAGGCCATCATGGAAATTTTTTCGGTTCGAATGCGATCGGTAATATCTTTTCCATTACAAATCAGCCGGTTCACGCCTTCTTTATGAACCCACTGAATGTCAAGATTCTGGCACAAAGAGGCCAGTTCATCATCCTGGTCTGGGTGGACATGGTTTTCGATCACCTTAAGAGCCACTGCTCTATAGAGTGCACCGGTATCCAGGTACCGGTAACCGAGTTTTCGCGCCAATATTTTACTTACGGTGGTTTTTCCGGCGCCGGCGGGGCCATCGATGGTGATCAATAACGGTTTCATTTTTTGGGAAGCATTTCGGCAGCCTTTTTGCCCTCTTCCAAAGCATTCATATTCAGGGACAAAAAATTTTTTTTGTTAACAAATTCTTCATGGACACAATGTCGAAGGGTATCAAATCCAACGATTTTACTTCGCTCCACAAATGCACCAAGTGCCACGATATTGGCAGCTCTGACATTGCCCAACTCTTTTGCAATAGCTGTGACCGGTATCTTTATGACATCAAGATCTTCTCTTCCGGCATCAATAGCAATCAAAGATGAATTGATCAGAACCACCCCGGCGGGTTTAATCAGGGGTGCAAACTTTTCCAGTGAGGGCCGGTTCATGGCCACAAGATGAGACGGGTTTCGAACCACGGGAGAGCCAATGAGCCTGTCGCTGATCATCACCAGGCAGTATGCGGTTCCTCCCCGCATCTCAGGTCCATAGGATGGCATCCACAGCACCTCATGGCCTTCTTCCATGGCTGCATGCGCAAGGACCTTGCCGCTCATCAGAATTCCCTGCCCGCCAAAACCGGCAAACATGACTTCACTTTGCATTCGCACCTCCGGATAAGCTCTCTGGTGTTTTATATTCACCCAACTCATAGTAACTCAGAAGAGTATCCTCAGCCCATTTTACCGATTCATTCGGGGTCATTGCCCAATTGGTGGGACAGGTGCTTATCAGTTCGACGAAACTGAAGCACCGTTTTTCCAGCTGATAAGTGAAAGCTTTTTTGATGGCTTTCTTGGCCTTCACAATATATTTGGGCTTGATCACCGCCTGGCGTGTTATATAGGCCGGAGTTTGAAGAGCTGCCAAGAGCTCCGCCATTTTAAGAGGCATTCCGACATCTTCAACATCCCGCCCGAAAGGTGAAGTGGTTGTGTGCTGTCCCGGCATGGTCGTGGGTGCCATTTGACCTCCGGTCATGCCGTAGATCGCATTATTGACAAATATGGATGTAAACTTCTCACCACGGTTTGCAGCATGTATAATCTCTCCCATCCCAATGCTGGCCAGGTCCCCGTCTCCCTGATAGGTAAAAACAAATAAATCCGGCCGTACTCGTTTTATTCCTGTGGCAACGGCAGGGGCTCTTCCGTGGGCGGCTTCCTGAAAATCGAATACAAAGTAATTATAAGCCAGAACCGCACAACCTACCGGTGCGACTCCCACGCACCGGCCCCTGATATCCAGTTCATCAATAATTTCTGCAATCAGGCGGTGAATTACCCCGTGGGTACATCCGGGACAATAATGGGTATGCTGATCGGAAAGGGCTTCCGGCTTTTGATATGTTTTTCCCATGAAATTGGTACTCCTTAGATTATTTCGCTCCGGCTACAAAGATGTGACCACATCCATCACTTTTTCGGGTGTAGGCACATTTCCACCACACTCCCCGTACCAGTGAACGGGGCGTAACCCCTGCACGCATCGTTGCACATCCTCTACCATTTGACCCATGCTCAACTCGATGCTGATGACCGCTTTGCATGATTCTTTTGCCGCTGCCTCAAAAACAGCCGTTTCCGGAAAGGGAAAAAGTGTTTGTGGACGAATCATGCCCACTTCAATTCCTTTTACCTTTAGATTATCAATGGCTGTTTTGCATACGCGGCTCATGGTTCCGTAACTGACAATGAGTTTCTGGTATGGGCCATCCATATTATAAGGCTCAAAAAGAATATCCTCTTTTTTCATTCTCTCGTACTTGGCTTTTAAAATAAGATTGTTTTCATTGAGTTCATCGGGATCCAGAAACAACGATTTGACGATATTGGGTTTGCTGCTGTTTCTAAACTGCATTCCATTTGTGGCCCAATGGTTGTTATTGACCGGGTCGGTGCGCAAATGATCATGGAACTCAACGGGTTCCATCATTTGCCCGATAAGCCCATCACCCAGGATAATTACGGGGTTACGATATTTTTCCGCCAACGGAAAAGCTCTCATCATCATATCGGCAGCTTCCTGAACGCTCTCCGGGGCCATGACCAGCAAATGATAATCCCCATGGCCGCCGCCTTTTGTGGCTTGAAAGTAATCCCCCTGGGAAGGAAGGATTCCGCCCAGGCCAGGGCCACCTCGAACGATATTGACAAATACAGCGGGAAGCTGCGCTCCGGCGATATAACTCAGCCCCTCGGACATCAAGCTGATTCCGGGGCTGGATGATGTAGTAAAGACCCGGGCACCGGCTCCGGCCGCCCCATAAATCATATAAGCTACGGCCACCTCGCTTTCGGCCTGTAAAAAAACCCCGCCCACTTCCGGCATCCTGTGTGACAGATATTCGGCAACTTCCGATTGTGGCGTGATGGGATATGCAAAATAATTGAGGCAACCCGCCCGGATAGCCGCCTCTCCGATGGCTTCATTTCCTTTCATTAAAACCTTTTTTCCCATGCTCTCCTCCCCATATGCTTATGCTGCCGACTGTTTATTTTCTTCGACAATTGTTATGGCCACATCCGGGCACATGATGCAGCACTTGGTGCAAAAAATACAATCTTCGGCTCTTGCCTGATATACCGGGAAATAACCTTTAGTATTTACTTTATCGGATATTTCCAGAACATTTTTCGGGCATATGGTGACACACAGGCCGCAGCCCTTACAGCGGTCAACATCTATAATATGTTTCAAGGCCATCTTTTTACAACTCCTGAAAGATTTTTATTTCTGACAAATCGATTTACACCAATTTAGCGGGCTGTTTCCAGGGAGGTACCAATTGCCTCTTGATGGAAAGCACAGGACATGAAAATTTCTTAAGATCCAGGCAGGTAAACAGGTCTGCCGGCACCGTGATAAATTCCAGATCCAACCCCGACTGCCGGGCTAATTTCGAAACGAACTCATAGCCTTCCTCAATATGTTCCAGGGTGGTGTCATTCAGCAAATTGGCATTTCCGATCAGACCGGTCATTTGAATTTTTGCCGCTTTTTCGATTTCCTCTTTGATTTTTAAACATCCCTCCACAGTTTCGGTAAAAGGGCGGAAAGGATTGATAACCTGAAGCATCTTCAAGGACTGTTTCCCGAGTGAATCAGCCAAGGCCGCCAGCACTGCCACACCGGCGTCATTGCCTCCGGCATCCAGAATAGTCAGACGGCTGGGATTTTTAATCATCCCGGCCACGGTCGGACTTAATATCGGAAGGTCAGCATGGAAATATTTTTCGGGAGGTATTACGACTTCCACACCGATTCGAGCCAGACTTTCCCTGGCCTCACGGGTTCTGAAATACGGATTGATCAGATCCAGGTCCGCCATACGGACATCTACACCGGCAAGCTTCCGGTTAGCGGCAAGATTTATGGCAACTTCCGTCTTACCGCTACCATAGTTGCCCACAATAATTACAATACCTTCAATTTTTAATTCCAAGGACACAAAATAAAACCCTCATCCCATTAAGGTGACCGGCAAAAAACAGTTATTGCCTGGCGCACACCTTAGTAAAAATATTGCCCCGGTGCTTTGTTTTGAGCTTCAACGATGCTACCTTATGTGATAACTGTTAAAATTCTTGAGGAACCCCGGTTCTTTTAAAAGCCTCAAGCCGTTCTAAATAATTTCTATTTTGCTGTTTGTCAAGCTAAGATCACATTTCAATCAGAACAATTGAATTTTATCGGCCATTCAAAAACCGGATGGTGTCAGTTAAAATCATATTCAATCTTCAATGATTTTTTAAGGAACCAAATAATGATTATAAAAACGGGGTTGGAAAATTTTTTGGCAATTCCACGGGATCGATACAAAGGCTTTCGTTTGGGGCTCTTGTGCAATCCGTCTTCAGTGGACCGGCACTTCATGCATGCCAGAATACTTATTGATAAACGATACCCTGGTCAACTCAAGGCGATTTACTCGCCCCAGCATGGTTTCTATGCTGAAAAGCAGGATAATATGATAGAATCCCCGGATATGACCGACCCTTGTTTGGGCATCCCTGTCTATAGCCTGTACGGAGTCACCCGAAGACCCACAAAAGAGATGCTCGACCCCATTGACATACTTCTTATTGATCTTCCAGATGTGGGAACCCGTGTATATACCTTCAGCGCCACTGTTTCCTTTTGTCTTGAAGCGGCGAAAAAATACAATAAAAAAGTTTTGGTGCTGGACCGGCCGAATCCGATTGGAGGAAACCTTGTGGAGGGCAATCTTGTGGAGCCGGATTGTTTATCTTTTGTGGGAAGATTTCCTGTACCCATGCGCCATGGACTCACCATGGGGGAGTTGGCCCTTTTGTACAACGAGAATTTTGGAATTGGTTGTGATCTGGAAATAATTACTTTAACGGGCTGGCGTCGTCACATGTTTTTCAGGGATACGGGCCTTGCCTGGATTGCCCCCTCCCCCAATCTTCCTACACCGGAATCTGCCATGGTGTATCCGGGGCAGGTTATCTGGGAAGGAACCAATATATCCGAAGGCAGGGGAACCACCCAACCTTTTGAGCTTTTCGGGGCACCGTATATTGATCCCCCTAAAATTCTCAAATACCTGGGAAGCCGGGAAATTCCCGGGGGCTGTCTTAGGGAAGCTGTCTTTGAGCCCACTGCCAACAAATGGCAGGGCGCTTTATGTAAAGGATTCCAGATTCATGTAACCAATCCCGCAATTTTTCGGCCCTTTCAAACGTCTCTCAAATTATTGCAAGCCATTTTACGGCTCAACAAAGATGAATTCGGATGGAAACCTCCACCATATGAGTATGAATTTGAAAAGCGGCCAATCGATTTGATTTTAGGAGATAAAAAAATTTGCAACGCCCTTGAATCAGGGTCGGACGTTGAGGATCTTGAAAAAAGCTGGGATGACAGCCTGAGCAACTTTTTGAGCATCAGAGAAAAAAGTCTGCTTTATTCCTGATAAAAAACAAACAAAATTTTTGGCGGCCAAAAAGACGTAGGGCCCTGGCGACGTCATCCAGGGCCCCTAAAGTCAATTCAACATACTGTTTTGGCTATTTTTTATTATTTTTTCCGACCTGCTTTATTTTTCACTGCTCTTCAGGGTTTCAAGTTCACTTTTTAAGTCGTCAATTTCTTTCTTGTATTTATCAACTTCGTCATCTTTGGGAGTTTCAACGGGCTCATCTTTTTTCCACGTATCCTTGAGCTCGTCAAACCCTAAATAGAGAGCCAACCCACCGCCCAGCAATAACATAATCGGAATAGCTCCGGCTAACAGCTGCAAAAAAGGTTTCCACCAAATGGAAAGGCCAATGAGACCTAATACAGCTCCTATCGCCCCACCTATTAAAGTCTTCATAAAACTTCTTCCTCCTTTAACTGAAATTTATTGGTTTGATCTACACATTTCCAAAATGCTCAAAGTTACGAAATTCATTATCCCTGGGACTACTATCAAATCATGCTCTTAATTGCTTTTCTCCTGACAAAATTTTTTATCTCATCCGATTCGGTTTTTTTATCGCAATACTCAAATACAGATCATGTAAATTTGTTGAGGCAATAACACAACAAATTGAGTTACGCAAGCTTAAATTTTGTTATCACTTTTATGAGAGACAATCAAGATTTCACGGATATAATTTATGAAATTTTCTCCGAAAATATTTATCAGCAGAAATTTTATGTTATATAAGGGTATAAAAACCGTTATATTTGAAGTAACCGGCAAAAAATTTGGATTTGACGAAACCATGTTTTAGTCCTATTTAGTGCCTGTCCGAAAACTCTGTTTCTCCCTCTCCCTTTGGGGGAGGGTCGGGGTGGGGGTGAATGATATCAGGAGGTTACCTTTCCCTCCCCCAACCCCTCCCAGAGGGAGAGGAGTCTCCGGACAGGCACTATTTACGAATCAAAAAAAATTCATTATGAGATTGATCCAAAACGGGTTATAAGCACACGAGAAATAATTTCTTGAAAACTTGAAACACAAAGCAGTGATTGATCATGACAACAAAAGACAATAAACATAATTCAGTTAAAAAATCGTTTCTTCGCCGATGGATGGATTCGCTTTTAAAAGGCACCCATTACCATTTTTTTTGTTTTGTCCCCCGTGAAATCGGTCGTTTATCCTCTCTTTTTTTGAAGCTTTTTTACAGCGGAATAAAAACCGATAGTCAGCAGATCATTCCCATAAGAGAACTTCCCGATGATGCTGTCATCGTTTATGCCGCTCAATACAAGAGTTATTTCGAATTCTTCTACTTTTATACACGTTTTAAACAAGAAAAAATTCCTTTCCCCCAGCTTGGACTTGACTATCGATTTAATTACATCCAACCCCTGAGCAAAATTTTTCGAGCATGCATAGCTCATATGGATTACCTTTTAAGGTTTCGCAAGCGTTTGAATCCCTATGAAAGCGGGTATATCAAAGAAGAGCTTCTCAATGGACGGGCTGCTTTTCTGTCCCTTGTGGAGCAGAAAGGGTTTTATAAACGATTCGTAAAGTCCAAAACGGATCCCATCAGCCATCTTATCGAACTTCAAAAATCCATCGACCGTCCGGTCTTTATTATTCCGCAATTGATGTTTTTCACTCAAAAACCGCCTCATGCTGTCCCGACATTGATTGATATTTTGTTCGGACCGGAACATAAACCCGGGCGATTGAGAAAAATTGTCATTCTGTTTAGAAGGCCCGAAAAAATTTTTGTTCAAACATCCCACCCATTCAACCTCAGGGAATACCTGGAAAAACCTGAGAACAGGGACTTTCCGGTAGAACGGCTTTCTATCAGGGTAAGGCAATTGTTGCTGGAAGGTGCCAACCGTCATCGCCAGAGTATTACAGGTCCGGTATTAAAACCCCACTCTGAGTTGAAAGAAAGCATTCTCACCAGCAAACGGCTGCGGTCTTTCATGGAACAACACTCTCAAAAACGCGATATTCCATTATATAAGGTTTACAAAAAAGCGGATGCTTATATCGATGAAATAGCTTCGAACTTTAATCTGGGAGTTGTGAAGTTCGGGGAAGTAGTTGTCCGATGGTTTTTCAATCTCATGTTTGAAGGTATTTCCTTTGATCAGGATGCCTTAAACCGGGTCAGAACCAAATCACAGCAGGGACCGTTGATTTTAATTCCCTGCCACAAAAGCCATATTGATTATCTCATGCTGTCCTATATTTTGTGGAAAAACAACATGCCCTGCCCGCAGATCGCCGCGGGTAAAAACCTTTCTTTTTGGCCGCTGGGGCCCTTTTTCAGAGGAGGTGGTGCTTTTTTTATCCGGCGAACCTTCAGAGGCGCTATTCTTTATTCAAGGGTTTTCAGGGAATACATTTTTAAGCTGCTCGAGGAAGGTTTTAACATCGAGTTTTTTATTGAGGGAGGAAGAAGCAGAACCGGAAAGCTTTTAATGCCCAAATTGGGACTTTTGTCAATTCTTGTGGAAGCATACAGAAATGGGGCCTGCGAAGATCTCATTTTCGTTCCTATCTATATCGGATATGACAGGATTTTGGAGGAAAGCGCGTATTTGCAGGAAATCGAGGGAGGCAAAAAAGAAGATGAGAATATCTGGCAGCTTTTAAAGGCGCGGCGTTTTCTTAAAAAGCGATATGGGAAAATATACCTTAAATTTCAGGAGCCTTTTTCCTTGAAGGAAACCCTGGAAGAAAGAGGTAATTCCATTGGTGATTTGACCTCGAAAGAACAAAACACTCTGGTTCGGGAACTGGGGTATCGGGTATTAAACGGTATAGACAAGGCATCTGTAGTCACTCCCCATGCATTGGTGGCGAGTGCACTTTTAAATATGCCGAAACAGTATTTCAGTTATGATGAATTTCTTGAAATAGTTGACACGTACATGGTATATCTCATGTCCCAGCACGCCAACCTTGCCGATACGCTTTTATATGAGAGTTTCTACGCCATAGAACAAGCACTGGAAACCTATGTCAACCGAAAGTTTGTTGAAAGGATCTCCCAGGACCGTGTATCCAAGGATAGCCAAGACGAAGACGAAGCTTTCGGCCTGCCCAAAAATCAATACCGGGTTGTTGAAAGCAAGCGTACCAGTCTGGAATATTATAAAAACAACAGTATATCTTTTTTCATCCCCGCTGCATACACCGCATTGTCCATTCTTGGACAAGATGCATTTCAATTTTCATCGGCCGATCTTCATTCGGATTATAAATTTTTACAGGATTTTTTCCAAAACGAATTTGCTCTGGATGTGGATAAAACAGACGAATATCATGTGAGAAAAACGATAAAAATATTTATCGATGAAGCTATCATCATGCCGCACCCCACGCTTCCCGACAGCTACAATCTGACCTCGGCAGGATTTAGAAAAACCAAACTTTTTGCATCATTTCTTCAAACCTTCCTTGAATCCTACTGGATAGTTTTAAACTTTTTCATGAGGCATCCCCCCAAGGAACTATCTCCCAAAGAGCGTCTGCGGAAGGTTCAAAGCTGGGGAAACCGGATGTACAAGCGACAATTGATACAGCGGCCTGAAGCGCTGTCAAAAATCAATTATCTCAACGCACTTGATTTCTTTTTCAGCCATGGCATTAAAAACGGTAAAAACGTCAAGCAAATCGAATATTATAGTAACAAAATCCAAAATTATTTAAATTTGCTGACCTCGGTTTAGCCGGATTGGACTGATTATGAAAGCCATGATTCTTGCTGCCGGTTTTGGCACCAGGCTTCTTCCATATACCCGGCTGATTCCAAAGCCCCTTTTTTCAATGGGGGAAAAGCCTGTTCTGGAAATTTTAATTGAAAACCTGATTCAGGCCGGATGCCATGAAGTTATCATCAACACCCACCATCTGGCTGATCAAATTGAATTATTCCTGAGCCGTAAACACTTTCCCATTCCGGTAAATGTCTCCTATGAACCTGAAATTTTAGGCACAGGAGGGGCGATCAAAAATGTTGAAAATTTTTGGGGTGACTTACCTTTCATGGTTATCAACAGTGATATTATCACCGATATTAACTTTAAGACCATTTATGATTTTCATTTGAATCATGGATTTGCCGCCACCCTGGTTTTAACCGACTGTACCGGGTTAAATTCGGTTTCGGCCGATTCCGCCGGTTTTATCAGGGACTTTTGGGCTCCTCAAGATCCGGGCAAAAACGAAAAACCCCGGAGGTTTACTTTCACCGGTATTCAGGTACTCGATAAGCAGATCCTTGAATACTTGCCCGGCGGGGGTTTTTACAGTATCATCGATGCCTATATCCATATGATAAAAAACGGCAATAAAATAAAAGCCTTTTTTGCCACCGAAAACTACTGGAAAGACATCGGCACCCCTGAACGTTACCGGCAGGCGGTTTTGGATCGCATGATCCCCGAGGCTTTTTTGAAAGCTTTTTCACAATATCCTTTGGATCCGGTGCTAAAAACCCGTTTAAAAGGTGACGGTTCCGACCGGGGTTGGTTCAGGCTTGAATCCGAAAAAAAAACCCTTATTCTGGGCGATCATGGAATTTATGCGGGTAAAGATAATTGTGAGGCCAGTGCATTTGTTAAAATCGGACAACACCTGCATAATCGAGGGGTGCATGTACCTCGAATTTTTCATGAAAACAGCTTCTCAGGCCATGTATTTGTAGAGGATTTGGGCGATACGCTTTTGCAGAAAGTGGTCCTGAAAAATCCGGATTCAAACGGCACCCGCAAGCTTTATGAAAAAATCACCAAAGCCCTTTGCCACATGTGGATCCGGGGTGCTGACGGCTTTGACATTTCATGGACCTATCAGAGTGCCCACTATGACCGCCGCATGATATTGGACCAAGAGTGCCGTTATTTCACCGAATCTTTTTTGAACGGCTACCTGGGACTCAAGATCGGATTTGAAGAGCTGGCCGGGGACTTTAACCACCTTGCAGACCGTATAGCAGCGTTTACCGGCGAAGGTTTTATGCACCGGGATTTTCAATCCAGAAACATTATGATCAATGGAACCCAAATTTATTTTATTGATTTTCAAGCAGGGCGCCTGGGCCCGATCCAATACGATCTGGCATCGCTTCTCATCGACCCTTACACGGCTCTTTCCAAAGATCTTCAGGCCCACTTACTCGAATTTTGCATTCATTTTCTCAATTCCCTGATGCCCATTTCGCCAAATGACTTTAAAAGAGGGTTTCACTACTGTGCTGTTTCCAGAAACCTGCAAATACTCGGAGCCTTTGCTCACTTAAGCCTTATCAAAAAAAAGAGGTGGTTTGAAGCATACATTCCACAAGCCATCAATACATTGAAAAACAATCTGTATGTTTTTTTTGAAAACAAGGAATTCAGACGATTGAAATATGTTTTAGAAAAAACGCATTAGATAAATATGTAAAACCGGAGGTAATATAACATGAGTCGCATCAAAATTATGATAAACGGGCTGCCCGGAAACATGGCAGTATGTGTTGCCAAAAACCTTTTAAACGATGAACGATTTGTGCTCATCAACCACTCGCTGACAGGCCCGGAAATCGAACAGACCGAAATTGAGATTTATTCGATCTCCGTGCACCTTGTCAAACCGGATATGCGGGATCAGGTTATTCAAAAAATCAAGGAAGCCGAAGGGCCCTTTATTTGTGCGGATTATACCCATCCGACTGCAGTAAACAGCAATGCTGATTTTTACTGCAAACACCAGTTACCTTTTGTTATGGGAACCACAGGGGGCGATCGTGAAAACCTTTTGGAAACAGTCCGCCAATCTGCTGTCTCCGCTGTTATTGCCCCCAATATGGCCAAACAGATTGTGGGTTTTCAGGCCATGATGGAATACGCTGCCAATACTTTTCCGGATTTATTCGAAGGATACCAGTTGGAAATCGTAGAAAGCCACCAGCACGGAAAAGCCGATACCAGCGGCACAGCCAAGGCCATGGTAAGTTATTTCAACAAACTGGGATTAAAATTCACCACCGATGAAATCATCAAAGTTCGTGATCCTGAAATCCAGAAAAATGAACTTGGTGTTCCGGAAGAATACCTGGGGGGACATGGATGGCACACCTATCGTTTGACTTCAGCGGATAGTAGCGTCCGATTTGTCTTCAAACACAATGTCAACGCAAGAGAAATTTACGCGCAAGGTACCCTGGATGCTTTGGCTTACCTGCACGGAAAAGTTCAAGGGGGAATCAAAGGTGAAGTATTTTCCATGATCGATGTCCTTAAGGGACGTGGAAATAAATAAGCATGATCAAAAAACTTTCCGCATTCTTACATTGATATCGAGTTTTTCCAGCGCCAGCGCAATAGCATCTTTTGCACGCGATGTTTTTTCCATGTATTGGGCAAAAAAATCTTTAACTTCAGAAACTTTCTCTATGCCGGCAACGGGAACAACACCTGTTATTACACGCTCAAAATGCAAAGGATGCATTTGTTCCAGCCTGACGAGGTTTTCCACAAACCAGTCCCATAACAGGGGTTCAGCATGAACATTTTCGCCCATTGCTGCGATTGGCATAAACTTGTTTCGACTGGGAACTTCATTTAAAGAAAATTCAAGGGCATCGAGGATAAGGGCCGGTTTTTCGAAACAAGCCAGCCCTGCAAGAATGTTCATCCGCTCATGTTCGCTTTCCGAAACCTTATATTTGTTTTTCATCCATTCCAGGGCCTCGTCTTCATGTGTTTGGGCCCCTATTTGAATCACGGCCTTCATGATATCCGGATGGATCCTTTCTCCCCTCATAAGTTGCCCAAACCGCTCTTTGGCAAAAGTTTCGACCTCTTTGAAACCATAAACAAAGGTATGCCACAGCAGTTGATCACGTAATATGGATGTGGCAACAGGTTCTTCGCTGGAGGGATCAAGGCCGATTCGGGCAAGGGCGTTTTTAAAAAAACCGGCTCCGAATTGCTTGATCTTCTCCCGGCTTGATCCGCTTAAAACAATAAACGACTCATAAAGATTGCCCGCAATACTTGTCAATGGCAAAAATGCGTCTTCATGAGCAAAACAATTCAAAAAGGCCGTATAATCAAAAATATTGATTTGATCTGCTTTTACCAACGCGAAAAGATCGTTTTCAATGCCCCAGCGGTTTTGGACGGACATTTTTTTACCCCTGATCAATTCACCGATACTGTCAAAATTGTCCTTATTTCGATATTTGACCCGGTAAAATCCGGTCTGCTCATCATTGACTTTAAAAGCGGCAACATCATCTCCCAGGTTCATGCGTGCCGACTTGGCATCCATGAGCATCTCGATGCACCTGGAACCACCGGCTTTATCAAAAACCCTTACCGATATGGGAATAAGCCAGGTTTGGTCATAAGATGCTGCTATACTGGTGAATCGAGACTGGGTTAAAAGCAATTCATTTTGATCTCTTTCCACTTCCACCAATGGATAACCGGGCTGCTCAACCCAGTTTTGCATCATCGCATTCACCGGCTTTTCAGATACCGCTTCAAAAGCTTTCCACAGTTCCCGGCTTGAGGCATTGTCATAGGCATGGTTGGTCAGGTACCTGTTGAGACCATTTCTGAAAGCCTCTTCGCCGATATATCCTTCCACTTGCCGAAGAATACTTCCGCCTTTGCTGTAAATAATAGGAGCTGTGCTGGAGTTGATTACCACATGCTCGCCGCCCGGAATTTCAATGGAAAGGGTATCTCTTAACTGGTCTCTTGATAATGCTCTATCGGTTTGCCCGATTAAAAACTGCCCCCAGGTGTCCCACTGAGGATAGTAATGGTCCACCACATGATAGGCAAAATAAGTGGCGAAACTTTCGTTCAACCATAGATATTTCCAGTCGGAAGGCGTTACCAGATTACCGAACCATTGATGAACAATCTCGTGGGCTATGACTTCACAAATACGCTGCTCGCCGGCTTTTGATGTGACTCCCGGATAATACAGCAGCAGATTCTCCCGAAATGTAATGGCTCCCCAATTTTCCATGGCACCAAAAGCAAAGTCCGGCACTGCAATCAGGTCCATCTTGGGAAGCGGATACGGGATTTGAAAATACTGCTCGCAATAATTTAAAGCTTTTTCTCCAAAATCGGACCCATACTGCGCATATTGGGTGAGTCCCGGAACTGTAAGCACGAAAACCCTTGGATCATTTATATTTCTCAAACAATCGAATTCTCCCACGCCAAAAAACACCAGGTAAGTCGACATTTTAGGGCTCCGGCGAAATTTTACCATCTTTTTTCCCTTGCCGATCTTTTTTTCTTCCATATATATTTCGTTGGATATGGCCTCAAGATTTTCATCGATTATCATTTCAATATCAAATGTCGCTTTCTGCAAAGGATTGTCCATGCATGGCAGAGCTCTTCTGGCATCACTTTCCTGAAACTGGGTTACGGCAATATATTTATCCACCCCATCTTCCATGTATCGGCTTCTGTAAAAACCGACCATCTGATCATTGATTTTTCCCTGATACTCGATTTTGATAACAATAGTGCCAAGCATTTCTTCGGGTAATTGAATGCATAAATGTTCTTTGGAAGGATCGATGGAAAAACGACACTCCATAAACTCATTTTCTTTGAGCATACGGCAATTCCACACAGCAAGATCTTTCGCATTGAAAATCACTTCAGATATTGGCTCTATAGGTGTTAACTCTGCTGTCAGCTCAGCTGAAAAAGTGAAAAGCAAAAGGTCAGGCCTTATTTGAAGTGTATAATTTTCAGGTTTGATACCATCCATGTTTTCCCTCCTGCATTAAAAATTAAGCTTTTTTAGAAATTAAAAAATAAACTTGAGAAGCTGCACGGGTTTTAACTGAAATATTTCAAAAAAACAATGAAATACAGCCCGGCGATTGTCTATATCAAGAATAACGCAATAGTGCCCTTGCGATTATATTCTCCCATCCGTCAAGCATAGCTAAAAATAACCTTGTTTTTTACTCAAAAATTTTCCATAATATGCAGAGATAAAAAACTTAGGAAATAATTACCGGGGAAAACATTCAAGAAGTGCTTATTCAGAAAGGAGATAAAAATGGCCAAAAAAATTTTAATTGCTTTTGATGATTCGGAAAACGCCATGCGGAGTGTAAAATTCGTTGCGGATAATTTTGAGAAGGATCTCGGCATTACTCTGTTCAGCGTCATTCCGGATACCGCAGACATTTGCAAAATGGACAGTAAAGAGCTGACTCCCTATTTTAAGTCTCAACAAACGGCCTTTTGCACTCTGGAAGACAAAAAAAAGGAACTCATCTCAAACAGTATGAAAAAAGCCAAAGAGCTTCTTGTGGAAGCCGGTTTTGATGCAAAGAGAATCACCACAAAAATACCCATGAAAAAAAGCGGCGTTGCCAGAGACATCGTTAATGAATCCAAAGATGGCTATGAATCCATTGTGATTGGAAGGCGAGGATTGTCGGGAATAAAGGAGATGTTTTTGGGAAGTATTTCTCAAAAAGTATTGAGCATGGCCAAAGATGTTTCCATTTGTATTATTAACTAAACCAAATAGCAAAATTCGTTCATAACCTTTTTTATTGCATTTTTACCCACAAGATCAGATTTCCTGCCCATAGGCGCTAACCTGAGGGATGTTTATTGTGGATGCCTGGAAAGTTGGATCGGTTAACACTAAAGCAAAAAGGTGACCGCAAACGTTACCCCCTTTTGAAAACTGGTTCAGTCCGCCAGT
>SKZT01000228.1 GCA_007127235.1 Desulfobacteraceae bacterium | reverse complement strand
TGTCACTAAAACGAGTCCTTATCACATTGGCCGTTGTCCTTGGGCTTAGCACCGGCGCACCCGCCGCTCATGCCGCACAGGACATCCTTTTTGGAGGCGCTTCCATTGCCGGTGTTTATTACCAGGTGGCGCTGCAGATCAGTAACCTTATGAACAAGCACGAACGAGAAACATACAATTACGTGGGACGTCCTACCGGCGGTTCGGTGTTCAACATCAATGCCATTGAAAGAGGGGCCTTTGACTTTGGCGTTGCCCAGTCGGACCGGAACCATCAGGCATATTACGGTGAAGCCGACTGGGACGGAAAACCGGTGGAAGATCTTCGCAGTGTGTTCAGCATGCATCCGGAAACCGTCATGCTGGTCACCCGGAAGGACACCGGCATCGAAAAGGTGGAAGACATCAAGGGAAAGCGTATCAACATCGGTAATCCCGGTTCGGGGCAGAGGCACAATGCGCAGGATGTGCTTCGTATATACGGCATAGATAGACCAGGATAAAGATATCCGGGCTGAAGGTCTTCAACAGCATGAAGCTTCCAGGGCCCTGGTGGACCGCAAAATCGACGCATTTTTCTACACCGTCGGCAACCCCAGTGCCGCCATCGAAGAGCCGGCTACTTCCGTGGATATCCGCATGATTTCTCTCAACCATGACGATATCAGGAACATGGTCGCTGACAGACCCTATTACATCATGACCAAAATTCCTGCCGGCACTTACAGGGGTGTGGATTATGACGTAGAGACCTATGCGGTAACCGCCACGGTTATAACCAACGCAAATATCCCGGAACAAGTGGTTTATGACATGACCAAAACCGTGTTTGACAACCTCGATGAACTGAAAGCCTCCCATGCCGCTTTCAGGAATCTCAAACCTGAGGAAATGCTCCAGGGACTTTCCGCTCCTTTTCATCCCGGTGCGGAAAAATACTACAAGGAAAAAGGTTGGCTGGAATAAATGCCCGCTGCCTGATCAACAGGAACAGGGGGGATTTGAGGCTTTTTTAAATCCCCCTAAATCCCCCTTTACCAACCTGAGAAAACATTGCTTATGGGGCATCAGAATCAAACCTCAGATCGGAACGGACAGGACGAGCCCGCGATAAAAGGCACACAAGCACCGAAGGAAATTGTCGCTCCGGTGGAAGCGGGGTCCAGAAAGCCTGAAAACCGGTTTTATTCGGCCTTAATCACCCTGCTTTGTCTGAGCTGGTCCGGATATCAGCTGTATATCGCTTATGAGCCCTTGAATTCTCATATTGCAAGGGCATGGCACCTGGCTTTTGCCATTTGCCTGGCTTTTCTGGCTTATCCGGCCTATCATCCGTACCGCCCCCCATTCTGGGTCAAGGGATTAAAAAAAACAGCGCCATGGTTTTTCAAAAAATCGATTCTCTCGCATATCCCGTTCTATGATATCCTGTTTGCTCTCCTTGCCACATCTGCAGCCTTGTATATCTGGTGGGACTACAACAACCTGGTGTTCCGCCAAGGGATGCCTTCCGTGGCGGACATCTGGATGGGCACTATCCTTATCGTGCTTCTGCTTGAAGCGGCCCGCAGAACTTTAGGGCCCGCCCTGGCAATACTGGCGCTATTATTTCTCATGTATAATTTCATTGGTCCCCATTTGCCTGAAATTCTGCGACACAGAGGCGTTCCCCACGATTTTGTGATCAGCGATATGTATCTGTCCACCACCGGCATTTTTGGCGTACCCCTGGGCGTATCAACGGATTTTGTATTTCTGTTCGTCCTTTTCGGGGCATTGCTGGACAAGGCAGGGGGAAATACGAAAAAGTTCCGGGCTTTTGGTGTGGGCGTTGGAGCAGTTGCGCAACATGGGGTTTATTTTCTGCATTGTTCTGGCGCTGATCAGTCTGATGCGACTGCTGACATGGATGCGGATCACCGATCTGCTGGTGCGCATGCTGCAGCCGCTGCTTCGTTTTCTGGGCATCGGCCGCGAAGCAGCTCCCCTGGCCATCGTTGGCATGACCATGGGCTTAACTTACGGCGGCGGTCTCATTATTCACGAGTCCCGGTCCGGACGTGTCCGGCCCAAAGACGTGTTCGCTTCCTTAACCCTGATGGGACTGACTCACAGTGTTATCGAGGACACGCTGCTTATGGTCATGCTCGGCGGGCATCTGTCAGGGATTCTTTTTGCGAGGATGATTTTTCCCTGCTTGTGGTGGCCGCCCTGGTACGCTGCCTGCCCCTGCTATCCGATACCTTTGTAGACCGTTTTCTATACAAGCTGCCCAAGCAGCCATGAATTTATAAAAACAGGGAGGGTTTATTATGGCTAAAAAGCAACAGTATTCAGGAACATGTTTTTTTTGCAACCAGGAGTTCAGCAAAAGAGGAATGGGAAAGCATCTCCAAGCGTGCAAGGCACGCAAAGCATCCATGGAAAAGCTTGATCAAAAAAAGAAAAAGGTATTCTACCAGCTTGTTGCTGAAGATGCATACAGCCGCTATTATTGGCTGCATCTTGAAATGGAGGGCAATACTTCTCTTGAAAAATTGGACTCATATTTAAGAAGCATCTGGCTGGAATGCTGCCACCATTTAAGTGATTTTCTTGAGCCCGGAAGAGGAGGGAGTGAAATACCCATGAACAAAAAGATCTCATCGGTATTCAGTCCGGGAATGTACTTAACCCATATATACGATTGGGGAACAAGCTCTGAAACCAATATCAGGTGCACGGGCATTCGTAAAGGAGCTGCCATGACCCGGCACCCTGTTTTGCTGATGGCTCGAAACAACATGCCGGAACACATTTGCGTGGAATGCAAAAAACCGGCTCCTTTTTTCTGCTGGGAATGTATTAGGGAATTCGGCGCCTGGGAACCCCTATGTGAAACATGTGTCAAAGATCATGAATGTTTCGAAGATCGCCAACCCGGCGAAATTGTCAATTCACCTCGGATGGGTATGTGCGGCTATGATGGTCCTGCTGAACCGCCATATTAAAGCGTGACTTGAAGCGGGAATTCAGAGTATAACATCCCCCTGAAAAAAAGGGTATAATGGTTGTTTGCATCAGCATTGAGCTTACTTGTAGGTGCGAATTCATTCGCACTTTTCAATTAATTGCCGGGCGACTTTCTGACCTGACAACAACATACCACCAAAGATAGGTCCCATGCGAGGGCCTCCAAAGGTAGCATTGGCTGCCATGCCGGCCACATAAAGTCCCGGAAAGACTTCACGGGTATTTTCCAGGGTCAATGTTTCTGCCTTTTCTGACCACATGGACTTTTCCCCCTCCAACCGGCCGCTTGGGGTATTTAGTTTTCCCGGCACTTTTTTCTGCACCACTTGAACCACTTCGGTGTCATGCCCCGTGGCATCCACCACAAATTTTGACTTCACTGCCAAAGGATCCACATGAAGCCCGGCTAATTGCACCGCCGACCAGTTTAACACAAGGCCTGTAACCTGTTCAGAACGCATGACCACATCTTCCACACTTACGCAATTAAACAGAGTCATGCCTGCTTTCACAGCACCGGAAATAAGGGTTGAAATAGCTTCTACCGAGTCGGCCGTGTAATAGTTTTGTTCATACTTTCGGCATCGCACTCCGAATTCTTCCAATATCCCGACTGCTGATTCCTGAACCACGATTTCGTTAAACATCATCCCTCCACCCCACATGCCTCCACCCACGCTCAGTTTTCTTTCATAGAGCACCACTTTCTTACCGGCCCGGGCAAGATAGTATCCGGCAACAAGGCCGGAAGGCCCTCCTCCCACAATGGCCACATCCATATCCAGATGGTTTCTTAATTTTTCAAAATAGCGATCGATAATGGCTTTTGTAATGGTTATTTCATTGAGCTCCATGGTACTTTCTCCTTATGATAAAAAAAAAGGCTGTATCCCCTGAAGAGAAACAGCCTGTGATTGCTTTCACGTTTCCGTTTCCCTACGCGGGGATAATCCCGATCAGGTTCCAAGGGTATCCATAACTGGATTCTCAGCTACCAGAGATTGGCAGCACCCCTAACGATTATTTTTGACAAATTAAAATATATAGCTGAAAAAGTCAATAGCGTATCACCCAACCGGCGCGGCGTTGCATAACGTCTATAAGTGTTGTTATTTTGATCACCCCCTTGTGTGGGGTCAATTTTTCCTGGTTATAACGGAATTGGAAAGTGATTGGTTGATAGAGTACACTGTGGCTTAAACCTGCAGGGGTGGGTTCCAAACCCGCCCTCGTTTCAAATTCCCCGAGTTTTGGATTGTGCCATATGTATTCAGTTGCCTCAAGCGTCATTCAATTCATGTAACCAGAGAATAATTTTTATATCCTAGTTCCCACGCAAAGTATGGCAACGAGAAAAGAAATGCAAAAGCACAGCTTTTGCACTCCTTCAACAAGTCACCCCCAAATCCGTTACACTTCCGGGTAGAGCCGCCGGTTACCCGAGCGGCTCCCCCACAGATCCGGACGAGCGCAATTAACGCATCCGGTTCCTCAAATCACGGTTTCACTGCATAGATTGAATGTACCACCCTGAC
>SKZT01000275.1 GCA_007127235.1 Desulfobacteraceae bacterium | reverse complement strand
GACTACGAATCCGTAGGTCGCCCGTTCGAATCGGGCCGGGCGTACCAGTAAAATCAAGGGGTTAGCCGATAGCGGTTAATCCCTTTTTTGTTGGTATTTGAAAAGGAACACCAAAAGAACACCAAAAATTTTAAAAACTCGCAAACCCTCATCAACATTCACTTTGACCGAACCCCAAACATGCAAAAATAAAATTTAGCCCCGAAATCCCCTGCTTAAAGGCCTTTAAATTCTCAAAAAAAGATGGCCTCTTGGAGAAGCTTGCAAGCCTTTATTGACGGAGCCTTTGGTGTTTGATGCTCTGTAGAATGGCTTGGGAGAAGCCTTTGTGTAAAAGTGAAAAATACCCAAGGATTCTGGTATATTATTTCATGAATGTCAGCAATCAGGATTTTCTATAACTCATAAACCATCATCATTCCTGCCTTTAAGTGGTCTTTGAACCCCTAAAAGTAAAAACAGGCTTGAAGGCCCCTGGATATAGGCTTTTCAGAATAAAAAAACAGTTGAGCATCCGAGAAGTGTCCAAGCCATTATTGACAGGCATCCTGGTCTTTTGGTTTTTGTAGAATCTCTTTGATATTGGGCTTGAGTGGACTCCCAACATTTAAACATAAAATCTTGTTCGTTTCTTGAAAAATTCCAAGGAGTTACAACGCTGAAAAGGAACGAACATTGGAGAAACACTAAACATTATAAAATCAATAGGTTATGGATTGCAGATTTTCCCAAGCTTTAACTATCATGGGTTTACAGAAATTTATAAAAAAAGGAAGCGCTCACGTCGCCGTAGAGGCCACCAAAATTCAAAACCTATACCGTGAACATGGGCAAGTCAGATATCGTTGCTCCTGGGGCCTCTGAGAGAGTCAAATCTTTGGCTTCAAATTCTTCAATATTATGGCCTGCACCTCCCAAAAGGCCTATACCCAGCCTTCACAGCATCCTCCCTCCTTTGAAAAACTTCCGTACAAGCGTTATTTCTTTCCCAAAAAATTAATCCGAATTTTCATTATGAGAACAGTGACTTATCACTTATAGGAATTTTAAAAAATATTATTGACAAAACAAGGTTTTTCCATTTTAAGTATTTGAGCATTTGATCAAAAGAGCTGTTTCAGGTATTTTCAGCGCAACTTGGGGAGAGTTGAGTTTGATAACTTACAAGAGTACCATTGATCATAGCGGCAAGTGTATTTAATTTTCTTGCAAAATTGCCTTTGGGTTCACCCAGATAAAAATTTTTTCAAATTCCAAATACTTTTCTGAAAATATCTTTATTGTTGCTCATAAGACTTCCATAATCTTTAATATTTTTATGACGCGTTAAGACATTTAAACCAGCTTGTCCAAGATATATTTATCGAATTTTACATTATGTAAGCTAATCTTTCATAAAGTTTACAGTAGTGAATGGTTTATTGAAAGGAGAAACATTTATGGAAAATTGGGTTTGAACACATCATTTAAAAATTCCTTCGGAAATGTTATGGAAACTCCTTATGCTCGATGTTCAAGTTTTTTTCGTCATTCCGGCGGAGGTCGAAACCCATCAATTTTTCAAATGGAGTGATCTGCTTTTGTGGTGAACCGCCACATGGATTTCATCGCGTTCAATTGGTGTCTTTTGCCATACTGCTGTAATTTGATATTCCTTCAAAGAGACGTTCCGGTCCTTTAGATTTAACCACTTGGGTGCTTTTACACTTTGGGCAGATGGGCATTTCCTCTTTATCTCCCATCATAAAAATCTTTGTGTATGAATACCCGCATTGGTTGCAATTATAGTTAACTTTTGGCATCATTTTCCTCCTTATATCTTTCCAGAAAAGTGTTTTTGGCTGCTTTATACAGCCTTGTCCATGACCAATGTTTACTCACCGGTAATTTTGGGGTCAAGACATTTCAGGGCTGAAAGCGCTTACTCTCGAATTTTCAGACAAATTTGCATTTGCTTGGCATTGTCACGAACAGAGATTTCAGCAGCTTTCCCTAAAGCAACAATCAAAGAAAAGACACAGAATTTTGCTCGCCGGGCCTCCTGGAAATGGTAAAACCACGCTGGCGAAAGCATTGGCAGCCGAGTTGGTGGCACCCACGCTTGTCGTCAGATATGAAGCCTTAATCGCAAGCTACCTCGGTGAAACCGCGGTCAGGTTTGCCCGGTTGTTCGATGGGGTACGAACCCGCAGGTGTTATTAGAGCCTTGGCGGCCGGCACCCGGAACAAAATTCTGCACCAACGGCTCCCATTACCGGCTAATATACCTGTTCCAGTCGATCCATGTGAGTCTTCAGACACGTGCATCAAGGGAGAGGCTCTGTATGGATGGAATTTCAGGCAACCTGATTCCATTGGTAAAAAAATGATTTGCCCCGGCCTCTAATGCGGCGCTGAGCTTGATGGCATCCGGTCTACGGATGTTATGGGTTGCTCTGATCTGGGCGGCTTGTTCCGCAATGGCGTTTGAAACTTCCAACGTCATCAGTCTTGAATTAAGCAAGATATCCCGGTACTCCGCCGCCAGTTCTGTGTTGTTGCTGCGTAACGGATGAACCAGCACTTCCAGCAGGGTCACGGTTGAAGTGACCACCATAAAAATGCCTTTGTCCATTGCTTCGAAGAAAAGTCGTACAGCTTCAATATAATCCGTATTTTCTTCAATGAAATAATTCAGCGGTGCAGTATCGAGGCCAACCGTTTTCCCTTTTCAGGTCGTTTACCCATTCCACGATGATCTTTTCTCATCAATATAGGCTTTTACGTTATGCCCTTTCCAAATATCCTTGCCTTTTCCCTTAAGTTCCAAAATGCTGCGGGTCGCTTGTTTGTTTATTCCCTTGCGAATCAGCGTCGCCATTTCTTCTAAAAGACGAAGCTGATCTGATAACTTTAGTGTTTTTATCTCGGATATGACTTGATTGTAGTTTGCTTTCGGCATGATCCGTCTCTCAGTTTAAGCATTTTCATGTTTTTCTGTAATATAAGTTGACTGGCAACTGCAAAAGCTATACAGATTTATTGGATTCGGCTGAAACCTTCCCCCAGTACTTCTCCCACATTGCTCATAATGACAAAAGCTGTAGGATCGATTTCTTTCACAATATTTTTGAGGTGAGTTACCTCTGATTGCGAGACCACACAGAGAATGATACCTTTATGCTTGCCTGAATAAGCTCCCCGTCCTTCCAGAAAAGTGGCTCCGCGCCCCAACTCACTTAAAATTTTTTCGCTGATGACGTCTCCCTTTTTATCACTGATAATGATGGCTGCTTTGGAAAAAGAATAACCTTCCTGAACAAAATCTATGACCTTGCTGCTTACAAAGATTGAAAGAAGGGCAAATAAAGCCACTTCCGGATGAAAGATAAAACCGGCGGCGATTATAATGGCCAAATCTGCCGCAACGAGGCTTTGACCGCTGCTGAATCCAAAAAAATGGTTGATAAGTTGCGCAACAATAGCTGTTCCACCGGTTGAACCCCGCGACCGGAAAACCAGACCAAGGCCGATACCAACCCCGATACCTCCGAAAACGGAAGACAAAAGCAAGTCGTCAGTCAGCACCGGAACAAATGCTGTAAGTTCGAG
This sequence comes from Desulfobacteraceae bacterium, assembly GCA_007127235.1. Taxonomy (GTDB): domain Bacteria; phylum Desulfobacterota; class Desulfobacteria; order Desulfobacterales; family SKZT01; genus SKZT01. Next base: position 988 of record SKZT01000275.1, on the reverse strand, counting down.
CATAAACGGCAGAAGAATAGCGCCGGCCAGACTGTGGACCACAAATTTCCACCCGAGTATGATCCATGCCAATAAAAAAAGAGGAACATTTAAAACAAAAACAGTAAGGCTTACCGGTATTTCATAAAGATGATAAAGAATAACCCCCAAACCACTGATGCCGCCGGCCGCAATTTTATTGGGAATAAGAAACATATTGAAAGAAACGGCCAGAAGCAGCGTCCCCAGAATAATGCCTGTTATATCCCACAAATATTTTTTCATTTTAATCAAAAAAACATTATTCCTTCACAATCATTATGTTTTGTTCCGGACTCTGTATGCTTGAACTATTTGCCCTTTCAAGCTCAGGGTGTTTCCCGCCGACCTCTTGCCAGTCATAGTAAATTTTTTCTTCTCTTGCCTGAAACTCTTCGCCTTCATGTTTCTTTTTCTTCCAACAGCTTAAATAATACCTTCCAATATTTATAAAATAAGTAAATTTTCCCATAATAAAAATACACAAAAACACGTATCTTAAAAGGAAGAACCTGGTAATATTCAGCCGGATTTTTTTAACAGCGGCAGATGGGAGGATTCCGCGTATCTTATCCTCGATCTGGGGTGATGAAAATCACCCGGTTTTGGGAGCTGTATTATAAGGTGACTGGCAATTTTTATAACCCGATGATCAATTTTTTTCCGTCATGCCGGGAAAGTAGAAATCCAGAAGTTTTACCCGAACTTTTTGAGAAGTTACCAAAATTTGTACTTCATGCATTCTTGAAAAATACTCATTTCACCTTATTCTTTTTCCCGCAAAATGTGGTAGGAAAGAATATTCAGTCATAAAATTTACTCTCGTTACCACCCTGTGAATTGATTATGCCCGCATATATTTCGGAAAAATAAGATCTGTTAATTAAAGCTGATGATGGCAATTCCAGGGTGTTTGAGAGGCTATTTATGAGCGGCATCTTTACCATGTAATTACAAAAGAGAAACTAAT
>SKZT01000143.1 GCA_007127235.1 Desulfobacteraceae bacterium | reverse complement strand
GTTCTTGTGGTTGATGATGAAAAAGACATGCGGATTTTTGTGTCAACGCTTTTACAAACAAGGGGTTTCGAACCTTATGAAGCTTGCAGTTGCAAAGAGGGTTTAGAAAAGTGTCTGACTGTGGCACCTGATTTGATCATTATGGAAATAATGACGGAGAAAGATGAGGGGCTTGATTTGTACTGCACTTTACGAAAAGACAGCAGGTTTCGCAAAATCCCCATCATTATTTTATCAACTCTCGATAAGAAAACATTCGCGTATTATCAGCATTTGAGAAAACTTCAAGCAGAGCGAAGTCTTATGGCGCCTGATGCTTATCTGAAAAAACCTCCGGAAGCTGAAGAACTCCTCAGATGGGCGCATTTGCTTTCGGAATCAGAGAGAAAAACAGGTAATGCCATCAGCAGAACACAATAAAGGGGCGATTCCTATCTCTAATAGGGTAGGGTTATAAAATTTCAGTTCCCATCTCAGGAACAAGGGGGGGCAGGCATGGCAGTAAAAATTGGATTTTACATTTGTCACTGTGGCATCAATATCGCGCATAAAGTAAGGGTGGAAGAGGTCGCTGATTTTGCCCGGAAACTGGACAGCATAGTGGTGGCCAGAGATTACAAGTTTATGTGTTCGGATCCCGGGCAGGAGATGATCGAGAAGGATATCAGGGAATACGGATTGAACCGGGTAGTGGTTGCTTCATGTTCCCCAAGGCTTCACGAAAAAACCTTTCAGGGAGCGTGCAAGCGGGCCGGTTTAAATCCCTACATGTTTCAGATGGCTTCGGTGCGTGAACAGGTCTCATGGGTAACCGCTGATGAGGATATAGCCACACGCAAGGCTAAGACACTGGCTGCCGGAGCTATTAGCCGGGTCCATTTCCACCAGAGTCTGGAAACCCGGGAAGTGGATGTGCATCCGGATATAATGGTTGTGGGAGGCGGCATTGCAGGTATGCAGGCAGCTCTTGATATCGGAAATTCCGGAGGTAAAGTTTATCTGGTTGAAAGATCCACAACCATCGGAGGACACATGCTTCAGTTCGATAAAACTTTTCCCACCCTTGACTGCGCAGCTTGTATCGGAACGCCTAAAATGGTGGAAGTGGCACAAAACGAAAACATTGAGCTGCTTTCCTATAGCGAGGTTGAAGATGTTTCCGGTTATATTGGAAATTACAACATTAAAGTTCGCAGGAAACCCCGTTATATCAAAGAAGGGGTTTGTACGGGGTGCGGGGAATGTGCACAAGTATGTCCTGTGGTGTTGAAAAGTGAATGGGACGAGGGGTTGGGTGATCGTAAAGCCATATATAGAGCCTTTCCTCAGGCGGTGCCAATTACTTACTGTATCGACAAAAAAGATCGTGCACCATGTGTGGCCACTTGTCCTGCCCATGTAAGTGTTCAAGGATATATCGCCTTGATCAATCAGGGAAAATACCGGGAAGCCCTGGATTTGTTCCGTTTAGAACACCCGTTTCCCGGCGTTTGCGGCCGCGTTTGTCATCATCCCTGTGAGCAGGAATGTTCACGAAATGATGTGGATCAGCCTTTGGCTATCCGGGAACTCCATCGTTTCCTGTCCGACTGGGAATTAAAAAACGATCAGCAGACAATTCCTGAAACCATGGATGCCCGTGAAGAAAAAGTGGCGGTTGTAGGCTCGGGTCCGGCAGGCATGGCAGCCGCCTATGTTCTGACAAAACAGGGTTACCCGGTGACCATTTTTGAGAAACTTCCGGTCACCGGCGGCATGATGGCCGTAGGTATCCCTGAATATCGCCTTCCTCGCAATATCTTGCAAAACGAAATCGATATTATCCAAAAGATGGGTGTCGAGATCAAAACCAGTGTGGAATTCGGCAAGGACATTACCCTCGAAAGCCTTAAGGCCGATGGCTACAAAGCCGTTTTTATGGGTATCGGGCTTCATGGGGGTCGAAGCCTGGGTGTGGAAAACGAAGATGCCGAAGGTGTTTTGCAGGGGGTTGATTTTCTCCGGGATGTCGCCATGGGAAAAGACGTTAAGATCGGCGATGATGTTCTGGTTATCGGCGGTGGAAACGTGGCTGTTGATGTCGCCCTGACCGCCAAGCGCAAAGGGGCGAAAAATGTCACCATGATTTGTCTTGAAAAACGCGATGAAATGCCTGCCTGGGAGCATGAAATTCGCGAGGCTTTGGAAGGCGATATCAAGATTGTCAACAGCTTTGGTCCCAAAACCTTCTTTATCGACAAAAACAAGCGGTTTTCCGGAATTGAGTTTAAAACCTGTACGGCGGTATTTGATGAAAACGGCCGTTTCAGCCCGCAATACGACGAAAACCAGTGTACTCCTTACTTTGGTGACACCGTCATTATTTCCATCGGCCAGAGCGCACAGCTTGAGCCCATCAAAAGCCATGGAATAGAGACAACTCCTCCAGGTGGTATCAAGGCGGATCCGGTGACCTTGCAAACATCCATTGAGGGTGTATTTGCGGGCGGAGATGCTGTTCACGGCCCCAGATCGGTGGTTGAAGCAGTCGCGGCCGGAAAGACGGCGGCTGAAAGTATCCATCGTTATATCAACGGGTTGGACATGATCGAGGGAAGACCAAAAGAATGGATTTTAAAAAAACCTGAAGATATTTCCATGGAACCTCATAAATCCAGAACTCCGGTTCGCTGTCTTTATCCTGAAGCCCGGGAATGCAATTTTCTTGAAGTATCTCTTGGATACGATGAAGATGAAGCCCGGAAAGAAGCCGACAGATGCTTGAATTGCGGGGTATGCTCCGAATGCATGGAATGCGTAAAAGTGTGCGAAGCCAATGCGATCGATCACACCATGAAAGAAACGGTAGAGGAATTTAAGGTGGGAAGTATTATTTTGGCCACCGGATATGATGTCATGGACCCCACACCCATGAAAAATTATGGATACGGGAAATATGACAACGTATTTACCAGTCTTGAGTTTGAAAGGTTGAGCAATGCCACCGGGCCTACCGGGGGTAAGATTCTGATACGGGATCAAAACGGAGATTTTACGCGAAAGCCGGAAAGTGTAGCGCTTTTGCACTGCATTGGGAGTCGTGATGTCAACTACCATGAATACTGTTCCCGGGTCTGCTGTATGTATGCTCTGAAATATTCGCACCTGATCAAGGAAAAAGTGGGTCATAATACAAAGGTTTACGATTTTTACATTGATCAGAGATGTTTTGGTAAGGGCTATGAAGAATTCTACAGGCGCTGCCAGCAGGAGGGGACTATTTTTGTCAGGGGTAAAGTCGCAGAAATCACAGACCAGATAGAAGCTCCCGGTGAGAAAGGAAAACTGGTTGCTGTTGCCGAAGACACGCTTATGGGAAGCCGAATCCGGGTGCCTGTGGACATGGTTGTCTTATGCGTGGCTATGGAAGCCAGAAGTGATGCTCCGGAAGTCGGTAGAATTTTCGGGACCAATGTGGGTGCGGATGGTTTTTTTCTGGAAGAACATCCCAAGCTGGGACCGTTAAATACGGCGACGGATGGCGTATTTTTGGCCGGAGCCTGCCAGGGTCCCAAAGATATACCCGACACAGTGGCTCAAGCATCAGGAGCTGCCGCCAAAGCACTTTCGCTGGCCATGCGGGGAACAGTGCAGGTGCCATCCGCCATATCCTGGATCGACCCGGATATCTGTATCGGTTGCCAGCAATGTATCGGGCTCTGCCCTTATTCCGCCATTGAATATAATCCCCGGAGGGGTATTTCGGTGATCAATGAAGCCCTGTGTAAAGGGTGCGGAAGCTGCGCAGGGTTTTGCCCCAGCAGCGCTGCCCAGGTAAGGCATTTTAAGGAAAAACAAATATTTTCCGAAATTGACGGAATTTTTGACGCCATAAAAATGGTGGGGATGTAGTTTCTTTTGCATAAAAAAACAGACTAAAAATATTTACCAAATTTTGGAAGGAGTAACCATGGAAGACTTTGAACCCATCATCATCGCATTTGTCTGTAACTGGTGTACATATACAGCCGCGGACCTGGCGGGCACTTCGCGCCTGCTTTATCCTGCCAACGTTCGATTGGTGCGTGTCATGTGTACAGGTATGGTGGACCCGAAATATGTTGTCAAAGCCTTTCTGGAGGGCGCTGACGCTGTTTTGGTCAGTGGATGCCACCCGGGAGACTGCCATTATATCAACGGCAATTTCAAGGCGCGAAGAAGAATCAAGCTTCTCAAAGAGATACTTCCGCAGTTTGGTTTTGATGACAAACGGTTAAAGCTGACATGGATTGGTGCAAGTGATGGTATTCAGTTTGCCGAAACCATGTCCCGGCTGGTGTCCGATATAAAAGCAATAGGGCCGAGCGAGGCCAAGATGCAAATGGTGATTTGATTTGCAGCCGGAGTGCAAAAGCTGTGCTTTTGCAAAAAATGCGAAAGCACAGCTTTCGCACTCCGCACCAGATAATGCATGCTTATTGAAAATTGAACCAAATTTACCAATTTTACCAAGCCCAAACGGAGGGACAAATGGCAACCACGGCGAAAATAGAGGTGAAGAATCAGGATATTGTGGCTTCGCTTCAGACTTTTTTAAAATCGGTACTGGCACAGGATCAGATCGGGGG
>SKZT01000333.1 GCA_007127235.1 Desulfobacteraceae bacterium | reverse complement strand
GAAACAATTTCAATAGGTGTACCTGATCGGGAGGCATATGTAGCGGCATGCCTGCGCAAATCGTGGGGTCTGATATTAAGGCCCAGCATATCTCCAGCCTTTTTTACCACCAGTCTTGCAGCCGCATAGGTTATCGGGAAAATCCTTGCTTCGGGATCAATTTCCTTTTCACGGATATACTTTCGTAATCTATCCGCTACCTTTTGGGGAAGGAACACCACCTCGGCCTCTTTGCCACTTTTTGGCTCTCGAATGATAGCTTTTCGGTCATCAATATCAAGAGGTGTAAGTTTCAGGACCTCACCGATTCGCATACAGCTTCGAGCCATGAGTTCAAGCATCAAACGGTTTCGTAGATTCTGAGTTCTGAAAATGATTTCATCAACGACGTCCTTTTCCAGTATCTTGAGTTGAATAGTTTTCCCGGCCCTGAAAAGTTTTCTCAGGACTGGATTGTCACAAGGATTTTGAAAATTGGGATCAAGAGAATTTTTTACGAAATTGAAAAAAGCGGAAAGAAGCGTAAAACGCAATTTCTTTGTATTCTGTTTGGCTCCGTCCGAGATTTTGGACATGAAATCCAAAATATCCTCGGATGTTACCGATGATAAATCCTTTTCACCGAAATGTTTTTGGAAGTTGTCGAGGACGAATTCATAGTTTCTCAAAGTATTTTTTTTTCACATTTATCCTCTGGTAATTATAAAAATGAGTGATGCTCTGGGAAGTTTTCATTGTTGACCTCCTTTTTCATTCTGGTTTATAAAATGTTTTGAAGCCCGATTTTCGGACCAGCTGATTTTCAGTATACAAGAAAAATGTGTGAAATTAAATTGTCGGATAAATATTTTCCAAAAATGCAAGTTATGTTGCCAGTTTGAGCTTCCTCAAAAAAACCGTCTTTAGAATTTTCTCCAAAGTAAATTGAATGACCCCGCAAAAGGTGTTATAAAAACTTATAATTTGGCTTTTGCTGGATTTGAGTTGGATAATGTTTAAAAGGTAAGGATATACAGGTAGATATTAAAATTTGAATGATATAAATATCAGCACAGTAACTTGTTATGCTTTAGATGAAAACCGAACTTAAAATGGAAAATTATTAGGAATGATGCTTCCCAATTATGAAAATGCATACGTTCCAGAATCAAAGCTGACTGGATACCTTCTTTCAGAAACACATGCAGTTGGAAAAGCTAAGGCTAAATATTTCCGATCTCTGGGTTACGCTGAAAATAATATTGATCAATTGAAGCAAGATATCCTTATGATTGCCAAATCATATGAAATTACAAACAAATTTGAAACCAATTTTGGTTTGAAGCATACTATTGATGGTCAACTTTCAACGCCTAATGGATCGGTTGTTCGAATAACCACGGTATGGGTCGTAGAACCTCCTGATGATAGGCCCCGGTTTGTTACTGTCTATCCCGTGTAAATAAAATATGCGAAAGGATCAACAATGATAAAAGAGCTTGAAACCATAGTCCTTTCACGTGATCTTAACGAGCACGGACTTAGTATGGGTGATATTGGCGCTGTCGTACATTCCTATAAGAGCGGCGAATCTTACGAAGTTGAATTTGTTACCGGTAAAGGTAAAACAATAGCTTTGGTAACTCTTGACGCTAAAGATATAAGGCCAATGAATTCAAATGAAATTCTTCATGTTCGAAAAATCAGAGCAGCATAACAATGGCATGAAGAACGGACGGGCTCGACAGCGGCATTATAAACATATTTTTATTGTAAACAATGCCGATGGTTATTGATTTTCTTTCTTTTCAAGACCGCCCGCCGCTTATGCCAGCCGTTCAGAATAATTATCCAAAGCTTAATTATTCCCGATAAAATTTTCTCAAGGATACCAACCCAATGTTTAACCAATAGAAAAACACTTCCTTTGAAAAAGCTGGGCACAGAACAGTTCCCCTATCAGGCATTTCATGTTTTAAAAGCAATACCATCCTTCCCTTAATCCAGCGTTTCATGGCCTGGTGCTGGCGCTTATCCTTTTTTTTTCGCATTTTTATCATTCTTTGTTTTTCAACCCCTTTCTAACCATCCCCTCGGATATTCCAAGTTTCTTCCCGATCTTTCGGTAGCTGAGCCCTTCGGCTCGTAGTTGATTGGCTTTTTCAATTATCCTGGGTGAAATGTGAGGTCTACCCAGGCGTTTGCCGTTTCGTTTGGCGTTGCGCAGGCCAGCTTTCTACCCGCTCCGAAATAATGTTACGTTCAAACTCGGCTACGGCACCGATCACTTGGAATACCAGCTTGCCGGTTGGGGAGGATGTATCAATTTTGTTGTCGTAAGAAATGAAATCTATTCCCAGATGGCCAAGCTCATCCAATGTGGTGATAAGATCCTTGAGAGAACGGGAGAGGCGGTCCAGTTTCAAAACCAATAATAAATCAAACTTGCGCCGGCGGGCCTCGACCATCATTTCCCCGAGTGCTGGCCGGGCGGTGTTTTTTCCGCTGTAGCCGTTATCTATAAATTCCCGATAGATTTTCCAGTTGGCCCGCTGAACATACTCTCGCAGTTCGGCCAGTTGCATTTCCACTTTTTGTTTATCGGTGCTGACACGGGTATAAATGGCCACAGATTTGCTTTGGTTCATTTTTTTCCCCTCATAAGTTTTGGGGTGTGTATAAAACCCCTATGAAATTGGAAAAGAAAAAAGCCAGAAATTCAAGCTTTTTTATAATACAAAATTAGAGCGTACAAAACAAATGTTTTATACGCGATATGCAACTGGCATGGTTGGTGCCGGGGGGGCTAAAAATTATACAATGAGCCTGAAAGGAAGCAAAGTGTTGGTGAAGTGGCGCATATACCGGGGCTAATATTAGCCGATATCGATGATCAGTTAAACAATATCCTTCCCTTGATATCCCGGCGCTTCATCTTTACAAATTTTAATTCAGCTGGTATTCGTTTTTTGAGGTAGCAAAAAAAGCTCAGTTCAACATCGTTTTATCCAGCATCCTGCTTTCGGCTGAAAATCAGTTATCGACAGAAATTTAAAGAGCCTGAAAACCTGCTTTAACTGAAAAATTCCACGCGGGACGCAGTATAAAACGCTAAACGTTAGCTTGCCAAGGGAGGCATATGAATTTCAGAACCTTGATTGCCACCATCATTCTTGCACTTATTGCTCAATCGGCTCACGCAGCCTCCGAATGGGTTTATTTGTATAAGGCTATGAACGATAACGCCATTATCGTCAGAAAAAACGGGGACGCATATCAAATAGAAAAAGGCGTTGGCTGTCTTTCTATGTGGCGGTTTGAAGGAAAAGCTGTTCTCATCTCTTCACCGGGCCTGTTTTTGGGAGTCGGCTCAGAATTGATTCTCCCCGATGCAGATCAGAAATGCAGAATTTGGGATTCTTCATCTTTGGGAAGCATCGACGGTTTGACTGCACCAGCCCAAAGTCAGCCGTCTCAGCAATCTTCTGGTTGTGAAGATGGACATTGGATACAGTCAATTGCGGGCAATGGCGAAATCATAAAACTTGAAGACGGTTCAATCTGGGAGGTAGACGGCGTTGATACGGTTACAAGCAGCATATGGTTGCCCATTTCGAATATCACTATCTGTGGTTCATACCTGATAAACACTGATACCGGAGAAAAGGTAAGTGCCACAAGACTTAAATAGCAAGCTAACCCATTAGGATTGAAAAGACCTGCCAGGAAAGCGTGGCAAATTAATCCGGGAACTGGTGGCAGGTCGGATTAAATCCAAATAAATTCAGCCGACGCAAAAAGCCCCGTGGCTGATTAGCAGCGTTATACCGCATCGAATCTCTTCACCATGAGCAAGAAAGAAACGCCTTTAATTCGACAATATTGGAAGCAGAGAGGTGGTACACTCATTGAAGAATTTCCCGCCGTTCGGGCTACAAAAACCAATAGCAATCGATGGATAGATGCGATCATCATAAAGCAGGAAGAACATCGCATTGCCCACCACACTGAAATTAATCTCAGAGGAAAGGACATCATCATTGTCCAAGCAAAGGCAAGCCGTTTGGGAATGTATCTGATGGGTCAAGTCTTATTTTCGAAGAAATTGATGGAGTCATTCGATCCCAACAGCATGGAATCGATAGCACTTTGTAAAAAGGACGACTCCGTTTTGAGACCATTGTTAGAGGCTTATTCGAATTGTAAGGTAGTAGTATTGGAAAATAGCGAGGACGAAAATGCGGCATAATCGGTAGCACAGGGTTTTTCTCCCTCACCCCCCACAACATCCGGCATGCGGGTCCGCACTGGGCGTTTCACAAAGCCTGCCAGGCCGTAACCGGGTAATGAATTTTTACCCATGGCTCTTTGACAGGTAAAAGACCTTGCTCTATAAGCCATTGATTCGTCATGCCGGTTTGATTTGCCAGTGCCCGTGGACATCTCCAAGAGTTTTTCCGCCTCAGGCACATCAGAAGAATTACCACGCCTGGATGAGTTCCAATTTATATTCAAAGAAAATGAGCCGTTTTTTCCCCGATACTAATAATGAGGTAAACAATATGTCCCTGAATAGATGGTAATCCCCGGCCAGTTCATCTTTACAATTTCCCTTTCAAATGTTATCGGTTTTCTGAGGTTTGAGT